>JAQBGV010000097.1:0-3123 GCA_032128395.1 Planctomycetota bacterium
GCGTCTTCAAGGACGGAATCATGCAGGAGAGGGACGCCGCCTGATGGCTCGGCGGAACACAACATTTGACAATACCTCGGCAGGCAATGCCCGCAAGGACTCCGCCCCAGAGGAACACCCGCAACGCTGTCGACCTCATCAAGCCCTCCAATCAGTGATCTTCGCTCGCCACCGGTAGGTGACTCGCTCCCGTAGAGGTGATCCAATCGTTCGCCGTGAGAATATCGACCTCTGCATTCGTCGAGATGCGATAGAGGTCAGAAGTGTGGTGCTCCGTTACATCAATGACCACAAATCCGACATCTTGCTCCAAAACCTTGAAGTACAGTCTCTCCTCCGAGTTGAACTGCATGTCGCGCGTAAAATCCGCAGACTCGCCAGCGGTCGGAAACACCCAGTAGTCCTCTGCCGCTAGCTTGCGATCGATCAAGGCCTTCTTGTTTTCGAACTGCATGGCATGGAGGCGAGCGACTTCCTTGTAGACGGCGATCGTCTCCGAGTTCACCGGAAGCTCGTCTCGGCCAGAGTAAATGGAGACCCCAATGTACCCGTCATCAACCTCGTAGAGGAGCTGGCCGATCTTGTGCTCCTTGGAGAGCGAGCTACGCGCTTCCTCTGAGAGTATGGACGGAAGCGCGTACGGGGCGGTGACGGAGGTGGTGGAAGGCAACTGAGCGACTTCTTCGGATGGCGCGTCGGGAATCGGAGGCGACTCCTGTCGGCTCTCTTCAAGAGCGGCTCGAAGTGAGTCGAGCTCGTGCTTCGCCTCGGTGAGCTCTTCACGCACGGAAGCCAACGACGCGCGCACGGCAACCAGCGCGTCACGCTGCTGAGTGAGACTCACCGCAATATTCGAGAACTCCTCCTCGATGCGCGAGTCGGTGCGGGAGGTGCGTAGAGACGAGACAATCGAGACGGACAGGGCGAGGATGGCGACGAGAGAGATTGGAACGAGATAGCGGGAGGGGTTCTGCATGTCCGGATTGTCAGTCACCCGCTCAAGAGAATCAAGAGGGTGAGGTGCGTGAGTGCGGGCGGGGGGGGGTGACTCGGTTCGGGAGTCCTTCGTCGTTCCATCATCGAGCGGATCCTCTCGGTCGGTCCGCCCTGCGGTGCCGGCGCCGGGGCACGCGATCGAGTGGGAGCGGAAGGAAGGGTCGCTGGCGAACGTGGCGGCGACTTCCCTCGATGCGTTGGGGATGGCGGCGCCGGAGCGGATGGAGCCGAAGTTGATGGGGTTCACGGAGACGAAGTAGCGGGGTCTTCGCGGGGTCTGGCGATCGGCGACGGCCGGGCCAGCGAGGCTTCGTCCGGTTGCGGACGATGGTCTCCACTCTCTCCTTCCGCGGTTCTCTTCCCGACCCGTCCTCCCCGGCGGGTCGGCGCCCTCTTCTCCACCTCGATCCCTTGCGCGGGCCCCGACCATCGACATCCTGAGGAACGCTCTCGGCGGCGGGCGAGCGATCCCCCTCATCCCAAGAGGGGATTCCGCACCCGCCCGTGCCGCCTCAGGCCCGCTCTCCCGCCGCGCCCGCACTCGGGACCCCGCGCTACCGACCGCGCTCGGCGAACACCACGCTTGGCACACCCTCGTCGAGGCCCACCTCGACGAGCTGCGCCTCGTGTACGACGAGCGCTTCGCCCGCAAGCTCGGGCCCCTCACCCCGCGCGTGCTCGACCTCTTCGAGCGCTTCGTGCGCTGCGGCGATCAACACTTCGGGTTCCTTCGGCTGCGCTGCGAGGAGTGCGAGCACGAGAGGCTGCTCCCGTTCTCGTGCAAGGCGCGCGGGCTCTGTCCCTCTTGCGGCAAGCGGCGCGCGTCCGAGTGGGCGCTGCGCTTCGTCGAGGAGGTGCTGCCGGCGCCGCGGGGGGACGAGGGCGAGGACGACGACCTCGATGGCGATCCCGCCCCGATCTCGAGCCTCACCGAGCCCTTCCTCTCCTACCTCCCCCTCGTCTTCACGATCCCCAAGAGGTTGCGCCCCGCCTTCCTCTTCGACCGCCGCCTCTCCCGCCTCCTCTGCCGCTCCGCCTACGCCGTCGTGCGCGACGACTTCGCGGCTCGGTTCTCGGCGGCACCGTTCCCCCACCTCGACCGTCCCGTCCCGGCGTTCGTCGCGGCGCCGCAGAGTTTCGGCACCCTGCTGACCTTCCACCCGCACGTCCACGCCCTCGTCTCGAGCGGGGTCTTCGATCGCAGTGGTGTCTTCCATCCCATCCCCGCCGACTAGGCCACCGCCCGACTCCGCGTCCTCGAGCTCCCCTTCCGCGACGCCGTCCTCGACGCATTCCTCCGTCGCGGCACCATCGACGACGACCGCGCCGACCTGCTGCGCTCCTGGGAGCACTCCGGCTTCTCGGTCCACGCCGAGCGGGCCATCCCCGCGGGCGACGACGCCGCGCTCACGTCCATACTGGAGTACTTCGCGCGGCCGGCGGTCTCCGAGCGGCGTCTGACCGAGCTCGACACCGGCCTCGTTCACTATCAGGGCACGTTCCATCCCGGACTCGGGCGCGACCACCAGCTGTGGACCGGCGTCGAGTTCCTCGCCCACCTCGTCCCCCACATCCAGCATCGGTACGAGTGCCGGATCCACACCTACGGCGCGCTCTCCACTTCGATCCGAAAGCGCTTCGGGTGGGTCGGGAGGAAACCGACGATCCGCCTCGCGGGGGAAGACGCGGAGGGCCGTGCGCTCGACACGTCGGCGAGAACGCTCGACGACTCACCCGACATCGAGACCACCCCGGTCGTCCGCGTCGACCCGACGGCCGGCTCGCCGTCGAGTGCTCCCTCGACTCGGGATGGCAACGAGACCAGCAGCGAGGACAGCTCCCCCGACGACGAGCCCGATCCCTTCACCCGGGTGCGCAAGCGTCGCTGGGCCGAGCTGATCCGTCACGTCTGGCTCGACGACCCCGAGATCTGCGAGCAGTGCGGCGGACGGATGCGCATCGCGGGGGTGTGCACCTCCCCACGCGATGACGACGCGATCCGACAGGAACTCGAAGCGCGCGGCGCGTGGGACCCGCCGTGGGCGCGCGCTCCGCCACAGAGCGTCGCGCCGACGACGGGGTCGGGAGATCCGAGCGATCCCTCGTCCCCGCACCTTCTTCCCGTGG
>JAQBGV010000098.1:0-5816 GCA_032128395.1 Planctomycetota bacterium
CTTGCAGCCATCGCCGTCGTAGTCGTTCGTCGGACTCGATGTCCACCCGAGTTGCCCGAGCGCGCAGTCGTCGTCGATGTCATCGACTCCATCGTTGTCATCGTCAGGGTCGATGAAGTCGCAGTACCCGTCTCCGTCGTAGTCGGTCGGAAACGAGGCCGCGTCGAGCGGGTCGGTGTTGCAGAGGATCTCTTCGCCGTCGGGGTAGCCATCCGCGTCGTCGTCATCGTCCTCGACGTCGTCCTTGCAGCCATCGTGGTCGTAGTCCGTCGTCGGGGTCGAGGTCCAGCCGAGGACGCCCTTCGGGCATGCATCGATGCCGTCCGGAACACCGTCATTGTCATCGTCCGGATCGATCGCGTCGCAGATGCCGTCCCCATCGTAGTCCCCGGGGTACGAGTTCTTGTCGTAGGGATCGGTCCCGCAGTCGTTCTCGTCGCCGTCGTCCCACCCATCGTTGTCGTCGTCTGGATCTTCGACCGCATCGTGGCACCCATCCCGGTCGTAGTCGTTCGCCGGAGTCGACGTCCAGTTGGTCAGCCCGCTGGGACAGAGGTCGCACGAGTCCCCCACCCCGTCGCCGTCGCCGTCGGGTTGGCTGGGGTTGTAGTCGTAGGGGCAGTTGTCGCACGGCTCGTTGTAGCCGTCCTGGTCCGGATCGGTGTACCCCTCGCAGACGTCCGCAAAGCCGTTCAGGTCGCAGTCGACTTCACACTCGTCGCCGTCGCCGTCGTTGTCGCAGTCGTCCTGGCCGGGGTTGTACTGGATCGGGCAGTTGTCGCACCCGTCGGGATATCCATCCCCATCGAAATCGAGGGAATCGTTGTACTGCGGGCAGAGGTCGCAGGAGTTTCCGTGACCGTCGGAATCGAAGTCGGTCTGACTCGGGTTGTAGTGATCCGGACAGTTGTCGCACGGATCGATCACGCCATCGCCGTCCGAGTCGGAGTCGCACTCGTCGGGGACCCCATTTCCGTTGCAGTCCTGGCTGTATCCCTCAGCGATGTCGCAACCGTCCCCGATGCCGTTGCCGTTGCAGTCCGCGAGCGCGGTTTCGACCGCGTACACTCGCAGCCGCCACGACACCACCTGCGCCAGTGAAGCCCCTAGGTCCTGTACGATCAGGTCCCAAGGTCCAGTGATGCTCTCGTTGAGCAGCACGCTCAGATCGCCGTCGGGGGTCTCGGTCCCGGGAGGCAGCCCGATCGTGTAGATCTCGTTCAGGAGGGTTTCGGAGTTTCCGTTCCCGCCGTGGAGGAGTACGACCGTCCCCGCCGGGCTCCGGAGGGAGACCCGGAGGTCGTCGAACGCGAGGTCGATCTCGATCTCTACTTCCAGTGCGATGAGAAAACCGTCTCCGGTGAACTGGCAGAGGGTCGGCTGACCGCACGGCACGGGAACCGGCACCGGGGGAATCGGGTACGGACCCTGGACCGAGAGGTCCAACATGAATTCGAAGATCGCCGGAAACTCACAATCGTCGACAAGCCCGTTGAGATTGCAGTCTTCCTCGCACTCGTCCGGTACGAAGTCCAGGTCACAGTCGTCGAACGGCCCTTCGTCATCGTCGGGGATCAAGTTGTCGTTGCAGTCGGGGAACCCCGGATGCGCATACACCCGGCCGAGGTTCTGTTCCGGGAGCGAATCATAGCCCTGTGCACCGATGATCAGGTCGTCGTACCCATCGTTGTCGATGTCGCCGGCGCAAGCAGCGGTCGTTCCGTATTCGCCACTCTCCCCGACATAGGTCCGGCCGGAATCGTTGTCGATATCGGCGCCGTTCGGATTTGCCGGTGCGATCCCGAGATCGCTGGCGATCGTCTTCCCGAGGAAGACCGCAACTCGTCCCGCGTTCCCGCCACCCGGCGCCCCGGTATCGAAGAGGCGGGCCCCGGAGATCAAGTCCGGAGTTCCGTCCTCATCGAGGTTTGGGGCGAAGTCGAGGGACACTCCGAGGGTCTCACCGGTCTGGTTTCCGTATGCTGCCCAATCCGCTTCCGCGGGGGTGATGGGAGGCGGCGGCGAGGTTGAACCGAGGACCAGGCCCGACGCGAGGAGGAGGAAGACCCCCCCCGAGTCGTTCACCCCCTGGGGCGAGTTGACGAGGTGGGCGCCGATCGCGAGATCGGGTCGTGCGTCCCCATCGAGGTCCGCTGAAGCTCCGGAGATCCCCAGGCACTCGGCGCTCTGATTCCCTTGCATCCACCAGATGAGGACCGGCGATGCGGTCGGTGCATTCCAGCGGTAGAGATAGGCGGCCCCCGCGGCGGGAAGCGTCGCGGTCGTGAGGTTTGGCGCTCCGACGAGTATCTCGGAGCGGCCGGCTCCGTCGCCGTCCACGTTGCCGACGACGCGGACCATCGCTCCGAACTGGCTGTCGATCTGCAGTCCATCGAGCGGGATCGGGGTCGTGGAGAGTCCGGTGCTCGAACCTCGATAGAGGAACGCCCGACCGGTGTTCAGACCCCCGACGGAAGCGTTCGGCGCCCCGACGACAATGTCGTCGAACCCATCCCCGTCGACGTCACCATCCCCCGAGAGGGACGAACCGAACGAGGCGGTGCCGCTGGGGCCGCTCGAGATCCAGTCCGCATCCCCGGCCATCGCGAAGGCAGCTGCTCCGGGGAAGGGACCGTGGAACACGAATACCTGACCGGAGTTCGAGGCGATCGGAGCACCGATGATCAGGTCGCGCTGCCCATCGCCGTTGACGTCCCCCGCGGCGGCGGCCGTCGTTCCGAACATCATGTTGGTCTGGTCGCCTGCGGCCGTCCAGATCGGAGTCGCAGAGAGTCCGCCTCCGGCAGAACCGGCGTAGAGGTAGACCGTTCCCTCGTTGGGGTGCGCGCCGTCTCGATTGGGCGCGCCGACCAGGACATCGTCGATACCGTCTCCGGTGACGTCACCCACTCCGGCCACGGAACGACCGAGCTCCGCACCCGGCTGATCTCCGGTCTTCGACCAGACCGCAGGAGACGTCACGACTGGATCGATCATCACCGGATAGAACGCACCGTGATCATCCACCGAGATGGAGAATCCTCCGGCGATCGCCCGGAGCGTCACCGGAAGTGCGGTCCCGCGAATGTCCCAAGCCCGAAGATCGGAATACAGAAGGCGCGGATTCCCGCGACCATCGACGAGACGAGCAGAGTGACCGGCGGAGTCGACCCGAGGTGACAAGCCGGAGAGCTCGATATCGACGCGGAGGAATCCATCTCCCGGTGGAGAGAAGAAGAAAGTCCACCCCTGCTCCAACCCTCGCGCGTCGGCGCGGAACCACTCCACGTGTTCGGGCCGAGCGGTCGTCAGCAACCCGGGGAGAAGATGGGGTTCGCCCGAGGAGAGAGTGGCGAGGAGATCGTCTCGACCGGAGCGGACGGTGCGCAGCGTTGAGATCCAAGCCGGCGCCCGGCCGTCGACGTCGCCCTCGACATTGCCGAAGAGCTCGGAGGACGGGGACAGGATGAATCGGCCGGAGTCCAGAGTCACCGAGAGTTCATGGTTCGGTGCCGAGATCGTGTGAGTTCGGAGGTCTGCGATGACCCCACCCTCCCGCTGCACGGAGTCGGGACCCCCAACGGGATCCCCGCCCCGAGCGGCGGCGAAGTCCGCGACCGCGCTCAGCGCGACGGCGCAGAGGATTGTCCGAACCAGGGCCGAGCCGAGCCCTCGCACCATCCAGAGCCGCATACCACCTACGTCCCTCCCCGATGTGGAAGACGTGTCCACTTTGTACTCGAATACAAACGAGAATTCGCTCCATAACAACCAGCGATCTTAGTGGCTTACAACGAAGCCTGCCAAGGCCCATTTCCCCACTTGGCCGTAGGAGCGCAGAATTGGCGGGATGCGCGAAGAATTGACAAACGGCCGAAATCGCCCTCGCGTGAGCAAGAGACCGGACTCAGAGCGCCGCTGCGACTTTCGCGCATATTGTCCGCGCGAGTTCCCCAGAGCGGGCGATCGCGCTCCGCAGAGTTGCATAGCCTCCACGGCAAGCGCGCCATCCTGCGGTCATGCGTAGCGATCGAGCCTGTCCACCCTATGGGCACCATCGCGACTTTCGTGTAGCTTGTTTCGCACGCGGGCTCCGGAAATTGAGACGTTATGGGGAGAGCAGCATGGGCGGAATGTCGGGCTCGGCTGCGCTCTTCGGGGTAGTGCTGATCCTGGTCTTGGCCGCGAATTCGACTCAGGGTCAAATGGCCGACCGCGAGCGAACCACCGGGGTCGGAACACCCGTCGCCGAGCTTCGAGCGCAGTTCCCCGGAATCCAAATCGAGCGAGACGGACACGGTCGAATCCAGATCTTCGGTGTGCCGATGACCGAGGGAGCGACCGACCTGGACGCGGCGGATCGCTGGATCGCCCACTACGCCGCAGTGCTCGGCATCACTCCTTTCGAGCTCGCCCTCGAGGACGTCACACCACTCTCGAATGGCATGAGCCGCGTCTTTGCCTACCGCCAACGGGTCGAGGGGTTACCGGTCGAGGGGGGGATCGCCCGTATCCTCGTCGGCGACCAGCTCCCGATCCGAGTGACCTACGCAGCGGCCCATCTCGCGCTCCCCCCGGCGGAGGGATATCCGCCGGTACTAGTGACTCTGAAGGAAGCGACGGCAATTGCCCGAGGGGCGCTCCCTGGTGCAGACACGCTCCACATCGGTCTCCCAGAGTTGGTGATCCAGCCGAGTGCGACACTCCGGCGGGATTCGCGGCGCGTCTGGCGAATCGAAGCCGCGGATCAGGACCCCTCTGTCCCCCGTGCCTGGTCGGCGGTGATCGACGCAGCGAGCGGCGCCATCCTCGAAGTGCGGGATGAGATCCGCAACATCGATGTGCTCGGCGAAGTCCGAGCGCTCGTCACCCCCGCGAATCGCCCGGATGTGACGACGAATCCCCCGGTGGAACAGTGGATTCCTGGCGTCGAGGTCGGGATCACCGGCGGTGCTTCGGTCCTCACCGATGAAGATGGCAGTTTCAACATCCCTCACGGCGGAACCGGCTCCGTGCTGGTCACGTCGATCCTGGAGGGGAACTGGGTGCGGGTCCTGAACTCTGCCGGGCCCAATCTTGTCGCTCTCGCGAGCGTGACCCCCCCCGGCCCACTCACCTTGAACTTCAATCCAGTGACCGACCAGCATCTCCAGGCTCAGGTCAACGGCTTCGTCTACACCAACATGAGTCACGACTTCTTCCGAGATCGAACCACGGGGATCCCCGGAATCGACGTCCAGATCCCCTGCCACGTGAACATCTTCCCGTTCCCCGACTTCTGTAACGCGTTCTTCAGTCCAGTGGGCCAGAGCCTTCACTTCATCGCAGGCGGAGCGGGCTGCGTGAACAGCGCATACTCGAGCGTCATCGCCCACGAGTACGGACACTTCGTGGTCGACCGCCTCGGATTGTCACAGGGTGCGTTCGGGGAGGGGTTCGGCGACGTCGTCAGCATGCTGATGTTCGATGACCCGCTGATCGGTCGCGAGTTCAGCGGCCCGGGGACGGTCGTGCGCGATCCTTCGACTGCCGACGTGCAGTACCCGTGCTTCGGACCGATTCACTCTTGTGGTCAGCTGCTCGGCGGAGTCTGGTGGGACATTCGGGAGGAGTTCGGCGACAGTCTCGGGCTCAACGGGCTCGAAGAGGCCCGACAACTATTCAGCGACTGGTCACTCTTCACGACCGGGAGCCCCACCACTTCGAGCGCAACGCCGACGACCGCGGTGGAGGTATTGATCGTCGATGACGACGACGGGATCCTCGCGAACGGAACTCCGCACTTCGACGAAATCTGTGCCGCGTTCGGCGCACAT
>JAQBGV010000099.1:0-10273 GCA_032128395.1 Planctomycetota bacterium
GCTCGTACATCGCGTTGCGGATCACCGGCAGGTAGAGCGAGCGCCGCGGCACATCGTAGCGCGCCTGGTTCTTCGACTGGTCATTCGTGACATAGCCGCGGTTCGCGGTCGAGAGCAGGGTCCCCGCCACCGTGGGATCGAGGCGATCACTGACTGCGAGGAGCGCATCTCGGACCAGCTCCGCTTCGAGCCGTCGCCGGTTTTGTCGCCAGAGCAGTCGGTTCGATGGATCGATCGCCGCCGCGGTCGCATTGTGATCGCTCGCCTGTCGCCAGGTCTCGGTGAGCACGATGCGCCGAATCATCGACTTCGTCGACCACCCGCCCTGGATCAGATCCCGCGCAAGGCGGTCGAGCAGCTCCGGGTGGCTCGGCCGATCGCCCCGGATCCCGAAGTTCGAGGGGGGGTGCGGACCAACCCTTCCCCGAACAGCCCGAGCCAGAGCCGGTTCACGATCACCCGAGCGGTCAGCGGATGCTCCGGTTGGAGCATCCAGCGCGCGAGTTCGAGCCGCCCGCTCGCGCCTTCCGGAATCTCGAGCGGATGCACGAGCGAATCGATGATCGACAGCGCTCCCCGCGGTGTCGGCTCCGGTGCGAGCTGAAGATGGCTCCCCCGGATGTGCACAGGAAGATCGGTCGGTTTCCCTTCACTGACCGACATCGCGCTGGAGGGCTTCGGCGGTTCGCGGGCAGCGATCTGCTCACCCTCGGTGCGGGATGCGGCGAGGCGCTCCGCCAATTGCGGCGGCGCGAGTTCGAGACGACGCGACCGCGCGAGGGCGTACGGGCCGCCGGGTCCGTTCAGGCGTCCGCGCAGCGCCTCGGCCGAGAGCAGATCGGTTTCTGCGGACTTTTCTGCGGGCTTCCGCTCTCCGTTCTTCGCATCTCCCGGCACGCCATCCGGCGGATCCACCGTCGAGAGAAGGGCTTGGTAGCGCCCCGCGAGCTCGCGGCGGCTCTGGGGGGGCAATCCATCGAGGAGCGCACCGACGACGGGGGAGAGCGGGTGCTCCTTCGCGCCGACTCGCGCGCGGAGTGCGTCGGCGCGAGTCGTGAACTCTTCGAGGAACTCATCGTCGGCGAACTGAGCGAGGGCGAGCCACGGTGCGAAGAACGGATCGTCCTGCGCGCCCGTGCGGGTCCAGTAGTCCGCCCAGCCGATGACGACCTCGGCGGGGAGATCGTCGCCAGGGATCGCGGCGAGCATCGGTCGGCCGGACTCGTCGAGGGGAGTCCATCGCATGCGATCGAGGTGCGGGACGGGCCCTTCTCGTTCAGCCCTCAGCAGGTGCCGCCCTTCACCGAGATCGAACTCGCCGACCTCCTCCCATCGCTGATCGGGGGGGAGCCAACCACCGGTCTTGGCGGCGAGCGCCGACTCCGCGATCACGGTCTCGTCGAGGGTGAGACGCATCGGGCGCGACTCCATCGCCGCGTACCGGATGGAGAGTCGGTACTTCCCGGGTCGGGGAGGGGTCACCTCCCACTCGGCGAACTGTGTCCCCGGCAGATGCGTGTGGAGGACCTTCACTCCGGGTTCCCCCCACTGGCGATCATCGGTCTTCAAGTTCGTGGCCACCGCCGCTTCGGCTTCGAGGTACACCAGGCTCTCGAGGCTCGCGGCCGAACGGATGAGCGCCGCGTCGACCCGGCGGCGCCAGCTCCCTTCGAGAGCTCGTGAGAGTTCCCCCTCCAGAGCGGCATGCGCGGCGCCGTGAGCCCTTTTCTGCTCTTCCCACTCCTGGCGAGCGGAGCGCTCCCCCTCGGTCGCCACCTCCGCCTCGCGCCAGGCGGAGACGTGGTCGAAGTGCTGCATCGTCTGCGTCGACCGGAAGATCCCGGCGAGGGCATAGTAGTCCTGGGTCGGGATCGGATCGAACTTGTGGTCGTGACAGCGCGCGCACCCGACCGTCATCCCGACGAACGCCTGCAGGGCGACGTCGAGCTGCTCATCGACGATGTCCATCGCGAGCTTCTCCTTGTCCTGCTCGGCGAGCATCTTCGGGCCGAGGGAGAAGAAACCGGTCGCGATGATCCGATCGAGGTCGGCGCGCTCGTCCTTGCGCGCGGGAAGCAGGTCACCAGCGAGCTGCTCGAGGAGGAATCGGTCGAACGGAGCGTCCGCGTTCCACGCGCGCACCACGTAGTCGCGATAGCGCCAGGCGCTCCCGTACGCGAGATTCTCGTCGAGCCCGTTCGAATCGGCGTAACGGGCGAGGTCGAGCCACGAGCGACCCCACCGTTCGCCGAAGTGCGGAGACGCGAGGAGTCGGTCGACCACCCGCTCGAACGCACCGGGGGTCCCGTCCGCGAGGAACGCGGCGACCTCCTCCGGAGCAGGGGGGAGACCGATCAGAGAGAAATTCGCGCGCCGGATCAGAGTGACCCGGTCCGCTGCGGGGGAGGAGCGGAGACCCGCGCCCTCGAGCTTCGAGCGGATGAATCGATCGATCGGATCGAGCGCGTTCCCCTCGCCGGCGAGATCAGGCGGTACTGGATCGGCAATCGGGAGGAACGACCAGTGCTCGCGCGCCGCCCCGTAGTCGGTCGTCGGCCTCGACTCCTCACCTGTCCGCGGATCGGGAGCGCCATCGCGGATCCAACGCTCGAGGATCGCCACGTCGGTCGGGACGAGGGGATCGTCGGGAGGCATCGAGAGCTCATCCGATGTGCGCCTGACCGCGCGAATCAGCAGGCTCGCATCGGGTTCCCCGGGGATGATCGCAGGTCCGGAATCGCCGCCGACCTGCCATCCCTCGCGGCGGTCGAGGAGCAGGCCACCCTTCCGCTTCCCCGATTCGACGCTGTGGCAGGAGTAGCAGTGCTCGACGAGGAGCGGCCGCACCCTGCGTTCGAAGTGCTCGGTCGAGTCGTCGGCCGCCGAAGACGGGCGGGCGAGGAGCGCGATCAGAAGCGCGATCATGACTCGGATCGCCGCTCGCGGGTCGCGCATTCCCATTCCCTTCACCAAGATCTCCGGGGAGAGCACCATGATAGGGATCCTCCCCGCCGAGGGCCATCCCCCCCGCTCGCGGGCATCGGGTATACCGGCTCGATGAGAGGAGGGAAGACCGCATGCCTCGAGACTGGAGCCCCCGCCGGCGAGTCCGCCATTCCGTTCTGCGCGGTGCAGTTCCGTGCATCGCCCTTCTCCTGTGCCTCGCTCCCTTCCCCGTTCTCGCCGCCGATCGCCCCCCGAACGTCGTGATCATCTTCACCGACGACCAGGGGTGGGGAGACCTCTCCTGCTACGGATCGGAGGAGATCCCGACCCCGGAGATCGATCGGCTCGCCGCCGAGGGGATGCGTTTCACCGACTTCTACGCGGCGCAGGCGGTCTGCTCCGCCTCGCGGGCGGCGCTCGTCACCGGCTGCTACCCGAACCGGATCGGCATTCACGGTGCGCTCGGCCCGAACGCTAGGATCGGACTGGCGACGACCGAGACGACGATCGCCGAGGTCGTGAAGCCCCTCGGGTACGCGACCGCAGTCTTCGGAAAATGGCATCTCGGACACCGCGAGCCGTTCCTCCCGACCCAGCACGGGTTCGATGAGTACCAGGGGATTCCCTACTCGAACGACATGTGGCCAGGGCACCCCGAGAGCCCGAAGGCGTGGCCTCCGCTGCCGTGGTTCAAAGGCGACCAGCCCGCGGAAACGATCGAGGACTTCGACGGCCAGGAGCAGATCACGCGACGAATCACCGCCCTCGCGGTCGACTTCATCCGCCGGCAGGGAGAGAAGCCGTTCCTCCTCTATCTCCCCCACTCGATGCCGCACGTGCCGCTCGGCGCTTCGCCGAAGTTCCGCCACACCTGCCGGTACGGCATGTACGGCGACGTGATCCGCGAGATCGACGACTCCGTCGGACAGGTCCGTCGCGCCCTCGAGGAGACTGGAGTGCTCGATGACACCCTGATCATCTTCTCGAGCGACAACGGACCGTGGTTGAGCTACGGCGATCACGCGGGGACGACGGGGGGACTTCGCGAAGGAAAGGGGACCAGCTTCGAGGGCGGGGTGCGGGTCCCCTGCGTGGTGCGCTACCCGCGTCTCGTCCCTGCGGGGACGACCTGCAGTGAACCATCGATGACGATCGACGTGCTGCCGACGATCGTCGCGCTCACCGGCGGTCGGCCGCCGCAGCTGCCGATCGACGGGAAGAGTCTGGTCCCGCTGCTCCGCGGAGACCCCGAAGCGCGCAGCCCGCACGAGGCGCTCTTCATCTGGTACCACGACCGGCACCTCGAAGCGATGCGCTCGGGGCGGTGGAAGCTCCACTTCCCGCACCAGTACCGCAGCCTTTCCGGACGTGCGCCGGGGAACAACGGGATCCCTGCGAAGTACGACAACGGAGTGGAGATCGGACTGAGTCTCTTCGATCTCGATGGCGATCGGGGCGAGACCACCGATGTGAAGGCAGCCCACCCCGAGGTCCTCGCACACCTCGAACAGCTCGCAGATGCGATGCGCCTCCGCCTGGGGGACCGTCTCCGGGAGATCGACGGGAGCGAGGAACGCCCCGTCGGGCGGATCGAGGAGCCGTGAGAGGAACCGCCGAGCCGGACTCGCCCGGGAGCAGGCTCCCGGATACGATGGGCACCGATTGCCGAACGATCGCCGTTTCCAGCCCTTCCCTGGAGGTTTCGTGCCGTCCACCTGTGTTCTGAGTTGGAGGATCGAAGGCCGCACCGGACGCCACCGGATCGTGCACGATTCGGCGGTGCTCGGGCGCGACCAGAACTGCGAGATCCGCATCGATCGGGACACGATCTCCCGCCGTCACGCCCTCTTCCGCCGCGAAGATGGCGACGGGTGGTTCGTCACCGACCTCGGCAGCCGAAATGGCGTCTACGTCAACGGCAGCCGCATCGAGAAGCAGGGCCTCGAAGACGGCGACCAGATCACCGTCGGAACGGTGGAGATGGTCTGCGGACTGACCCGCGGATCCCCCTCGAATGCCCATATCGAACTCGAAGAGGACTACCCCGAGGAGAGCATCGCGCGCTCGATCCCCATCGACCAGATCGCGGCCCACCTGAACTCCGACACCGGCAGGTACGCCACCCCGTTCCCCGGTGGCCCCGCGAGCTCGGGGCAGACCTCGGCTGGATCATCGGTCGGTCTCCCGATGGGGATGCCGCTCCTCGAGCTGTTCCAGACCGCCTCCGAGACCCTCCTCTCGGGACTGGGACTCGACGCGATGCTCGATCGCGTTCTCGAACTGGTATTTCGTTCGCTCCCCAAGATCGAGCGCGGATTCGTCTGCCTCCTCGACGAAAACGGGCAGCTCGTGCCGCGGGCGAGTCGGAGCGAACGGACGTCACGAGGGGTCGAGACGCTGAAGATCTCACGGAGCGTCGCGAACGCCGCGATCGGGGAGCGTGTGGCAGTCCTCGTCCAGGACGCCCGCCTCGACGAACGTTTCAACACCGCGGAGAGTATCGTCGCGCTGCGAATCCGATCGGTGATGTGCTCCCCGCTCTCCCGCGGGCAGGATGAAGAGGTCGTGGGGATCGTCTACGTCGATACCGCGATCCCCGGCCAGGCGTTCACCGAGGAGGACCTCGCCCTCCTCTCCGCGCTCAGCATGCTCAGCGCGGTCGCCGTCGAGCAAGCGCGACTGCGCGACGAGATGGAAAAGGAACGCCGTCTCCGGGAAGAACTCAGTCGCACGCTGCCCCCGCAGATCGTCGAGCAGCTCGTCCACGGCGAAGTGGGGATCGAGGAGGCGATGCGACCGCGCGAGGCGGACATCTCGGTTCTCTTCGCGGATCTCGTCGGATTCACGCGACTCTCCGAGCAGCTCTCCGCGATCGAGATCACCCAGCTGCTGAACCTGATCTTCGAGCGCCTCGCGGAGATCGTTTTCGCGAACCGGGGCGCGGTCGACAAGTACAACGGGGACGAGATCATCGCTTTCTTCGGCGCTCCCCAGGCCCAGGTGGACCACGCTGAGCGCGCGGTGCGGACCGCGCTCGCGATGCAACGGGAGATCGTGAATCTCGCCGAAGAGATCCGGCGACCGGGGCAGCCCCTGCAATTTCGGATCGGCGTGAACTCGGGCCTCGCGACCGTCGGCGGCGTCGGCCACCCGGCAAGGCGAGACTTCACCGTGATCGGGGACGTGGTGAACACCGCGAAGCGGCTCGAATCGATGGTGTGCAAGCCGGGGCAGGTCGTCATCGGCCCCGCGACCCGTGAGGCGCTCCCCGCGAGCTTTCGCTGCGAAGCCCTCGAGGAGGTCACGCTGAAGGGGAAAGAACTGCGCGTCTGCCCCTGGCGTGTATTCGACTCGGAGTAGTGGGACCGTCTCCGCCGGCTCCGCATCGCGGCGCCCGCCTCATCATCCGCGCCTCATCATCTTCGCTCGGCTCACGGCGTGCAGCTGGAGAAGGCCGCGCAGTCGAGTGCGTCCGGCGTGGTGTCGAGCCCGCAGACCCCGTTCGGAGACGGGGGCACGAGGGATCCCTCGAAGAGCGCGGTCAGAGTGAACAGGGCGTCTGCGATGTTTAGGCTGCCCGAGTCGTTGACGTCGCAGGCGTCCATGCACCCGATCACCCCGCCATTGTCGAAGAGGTAGTTCAACAGCACGAGGCAGTCCGCGATGTTGAACGCTCCGCTGGCGTTGCAGTCGCCGCGGTCGAAGCTCGACTGCGTGCTCCCCACCAAGAAGATCTGCGCCGATTGTTCGGTCGCCTGAATCGCTCGTCCATTCGATGCGACGATGTTGGCGACCGGGGGAGTTCCGAGTGGAGCCCAAACCAAGTTGATGGTGCTCGCGCCCGTTCCGAGCAGACCGGGAACCGTCACGTAGCTGACGCGCAACACCGGGAGCGCGCTCGTGTAGGTGAGCGAAATCGGGGAGCCGATCGCATAACTCACCCCCGACGTCCATCCGTTCGGATGCACGTCGAAAGTGAAGAAGTCGGGTCCGAGCCCCCCGAGGGCCGAGATCAGCTCTGGGCTCGGGAGTACTCCGCTGACCGTGACCTGCCCCGGATTGTGGGACAGGCTCATCGAGAAGCCTTGCGTGTCGTTCGGGAAGCACACGTTCAGCGGGCTCTCGGCGATCCTCGGAGTGACGACGATCGACGTCGTCCCCGCCGCCGGCAAGGTCATGGTGTTCTGCGGCACATCGTACGTGAACACGAGCGTCGGCTCGTGGGTCAGCGTCAGGCTCTGCGGCGGTGAGGTCGCCGGAACCACCAGACCGCTGCACACTCGGACGAGTGTGTAGGTGAAGTCGCCGATGCACTCCGTGTTCAGGTTGTCGAAGAAGGTCGTCTGGGTCCCCGGCAACGTCGCCTTCTGCACGCCGTTCCGAAGGACGCGCACCTGCGTGTTCGGTACCGAGAGGGACCAGTTGAGGGTGACGAACCCGCTCGCGATCGTGCCGTCGAAGAAGATGAACCCCGGGCACTCGCAGTCGTCGGGGACCCCGTTGTCGTTCGCATCGAGCGAGTTTCCGGTCGAAATGTCGCAGAAGTCGCCGATCCCGTTCAGGTTGCAGTCGAGCGGGAACACGTTCGGGTCGAGGGAGTCCCCGCCGCAACCATTCTCCAAGGAGTCGAGCCAGCCGTCGCCGTCATCGTCCGAGTCGATGCCATCGCACTGCCCATCCCCATCGGTGTCGATCGGAATCGACAACGGGTTCAATCCGCTCGAGAGACAGGAGACCTCCAGCGTGTCGGGGAAGCCGTCATTGTCGTCATCGAGGTCCTCGGTCGCATCGCGACAGCCGTCTCCGTCGAAGTCGGTCTGCGGCGTCGAAGTCCAACCGGTCTCACCGTTCGGGCAGAGGTCGAACTGGTCCTGAACACCGTCTTGGTCGCCGTCGTTGTCGAGCGCATTGCAGATCCCGTCGTTGTCGTCGTCCGGCGGGAGGGACGCGGGATTCAGCGGGTTCGAGCCGCAGGCGATCTCGTCCAGGTCCGACCAGCCGTCGTTGTCGTCATCGAGATCCTCGGTCGGGTCGTAGCAGCCGTCTCCATCCTTGTCGGTCACCGGACTGCTGACCCAGCCGAGATCCCCTCGAGGGCAGAAATCGAGGGAATCGGGGACTCCGTCGTTGTCGTCGTCGGGGTCCGCGCCGTCGCAGAGGGCGTCCTGATCGTAGTCGACGGGGAAGCTGCTGGCATCGAGAGGGTCGGTCGAACAGATCCCCTCGAGCAGGTCGGTCGCTCCATCGTTGCCGTCGTCGGGGTCCTCGGAAGTGCTGTCCTGGCAGCCGTCACCGTCGTTGTCGGTCAGCGGCGTCGACGTCCAACCCCGATTCCCGAGTGCACAGGCGTCGACCAGATCGGAGACACCATCGTTGTCGTCATCCAGGTCCTCGGTCAGGTCTCTGCAGCCGTCTCCGTCGAAGTCGGTGAGCCCGTTCGAGAGCCAACCGAGCTCACCCTGTGAACAGAGATCGAGGGTGTCGGGTACGCCGTCGTTGTCGTCGTCCGGGTCCGCTCCGTCGCAGAGGGCATCGCCGTCGTAGTTCTGGGGAAGGGACAAGCCGTTGAACTGATCGGAACCGCAGGAAATTTCGACCAGATCGCTCGCCCCGTCGTTGTCGTCGTCCAGATCTTCATCGACGTCTCGACAGCCGTCTCCGTCGTTGTCGGTGATGATGGAACTCGTCCACCCCGTCGCACCGAACGGGCAGCTGTCGGCGAAGTCGGGGATCCCGTCGTTGTCGTCGTCCGGATCCGCCCCGTCGCAGATCGAGTCGCCGTCGTGATCGGTCGGGACCGACGTCGGATCGAGCGGGTTGGTCAGACAGAACGCCTCGAAAGTGTCCTGCGCACCGTCGCCGTCGTCGTCCGGATCTTCTCCGGAATCCTGGCACCCGTCGTGGTCGTAGTCGGTCAGCGGCGTCGAGGTCCAGCCGGTGTCTCCGCTCGGGCAGGCATCGATCGCGTCCGGGACGCCGTCTCCATCGTCGTCGGCGTCGATGTTGTCGCAACTCCCGTCCCCATCGAGGTCGATGGGGAACGAGAGGGGATTCAGTGGATCGGTCCCGCACGTGGCCTCGAGCGAGTCCGAGGCCCCATCCCCGTCGTCGTCGTCATCCTCGGTCGCGTCCCGGCACCCATCTCCATCGAGGTCGGTGAGTGACGTCGAAGTCCAGTTCAGCTCCCCCGTCGGGCAGTTGTCGTTGGCGTCAGAGACTCCGTCGTTGTCATCGTCGGTGTCTTCCCCCGCGTCCCGGCAACCATCGGAGTCGTAGTCCGTGAGGGCGGTCGGAGTCCAGTTGGAGTCGCCCTGAGCGCAGTCGTCCAAGCCATCCGGGATACCATCGTTGTCGTCGTCCGGATCGAGGAAGTCGCAGAGGGTGTCCCCGTCGGTGTCCACGGGAAAGGAGTTCGGGTTCTTCGGGTTGGTGCCGCATTGCACTTCGTCCGAATCGATGTATCCGTCGTTATCGTCGTCGTCGTCTTCGACATCGTCCTTGCAACCATCTGCATCGAAGTCGGTCAGCGGAGTGGAGACCCATCCCCGTTCGCCGAGCGCACAGGAGTCCTGGGCGTCGAGAATTCCGTCTCCATCGTCGTCGAGATCTTCGTCGGCATCGCGGCAACCGTCTGAATCGTAGTCTGTAGTCGGGTTCGACGGCCAGCCGACGACGCCGCTCGGACAGTTGTCGAGCTCGTCCGGCACACCGTCATTGTCATCGTCGGGGTCCGCGCCATCGCAGAACCCGTCACTGTCATGGTTCTGTGGGATCGAAGCAGGATTCCGAGTATCGGAGCCGCACGCGATCTCCACGGAGTCCTCGAACCCATCGTTGTCATCATCGTTGTCTTCGACGTCGTCCTTGCACCCATCTCCGTCGTAGTCGGTGGTCGGATCCGACGTCCACCCGGTCACTCCGAGCGGGCACTGGTCGGGGCCGTCCAGCACGCCATCGTTGTCGTCGTCCGGATCCAGGAAATCACACACTCCATCGCTGTCGTGATCCGGAGGGAACGAGGATGAGCTGAAGGGATTCGTTCCGCACGGGACTTCGTCATCGTCGTCCCAGCCATCGTTGTCGTCGTCGGGGTCGAGCGGATCGCACAGGCCGTCCGCGTCGAAATCCGCCGGGATACTGCCCGGATCGAACGGGTTCGACCCGCAGTCGATCTCGGTCCCGTCCGGGTAGCCGTCATTGTCGTCATCGCCGTCCTCGACATCGTCCTTGCAGCCATCGCCGTCGTAGTCGTTCGTCGGGCTCGATGTCCACCCGAGTTGCCCGAGCGGGCAATCGTCGTCGATGTCATCGACTCCATCGTTGTCAT
>JAQBGV010000100.1:0-5624 GCA_032128395.1 Planctomycetota bacterium
TCCGTTCATGTTCGGCGATGGCTCCCCACGCGACCTGCCGAGCTGCGCGTCCTTCGACGCCGGGCGACAGATGGGCGCCCAGTGCGTCGAGGTAGTCGACGATCCCCGTCGCCCCGTAGGAGAGTTCGTAGTTGGCGTTCCCCGGTTCGAGCTTTCCAGGAATCTGATCGTCGGCGAAGAAGAAGTGGTTGGCGCTCCCCACGCGAAGGAACGCCTCGCGCCGGCAGTAGAGAACCGCGTGGTGGGGGCCGTAGGTCTTGTACAGACTCAGAGCGTAAAAATCGGCCTCGAGTGCCTCGACATCGACCTCACGGTGCGGCGCGTAGGCCACCCCATCGACGCACACCCACGCTCCGTAATGATGGACGAGGCGCGAAATCTCTCGCACCGGGTGGATCGAGCCGAGGATGTTCGAGACGTGCGTCAGGCAGACGAGCCGAGTGCGTGGACCGAGGAGAGCTTCGAGATCTTCGAGCTCCAGCCCTCCGGTCTGAGCGTTGCGTTCCCAGAAGCGAACGGTCGCACCGACCGACTCGAGCCCGAGCCAGCAGCCGATGTTCGCTTCGTGATCGACCCTCGTCACCACGATTTCGTCGTCCGGCTCGAGGACCGCGCCGATGGCCCGCGCGAGGAGCTGGAGCAGAATCGTGGTCGACGGGCCGAAGACGATCTCCTCGGGAGACGCGGCATGCACCAGTTCGGCGATCCTGCAGCGAGCGTGCGCGAATCGCTCGGCTGCCATCGCCGAAATCCGGTACGTCGCGCCGATCTGCACGTCGGTTTCGAGCAAATAGTCGCGGATGCGGTCTGCGACACGACCTAGGGTCAAGGATCCGCCGGCGTTGTCCATGAAGATCTGGGAGCCCGAGAGCGCTGGGAACTGTCGGCGCACGAATTCGAGGTCGAGAAGTTCATTCATGGTCGCATTCTACCCGAGGGGTGCTCTCGTGATGGAGAGATGGGCCAGAATGGGCCTGTACCCGGTCTCGGGATGGGCTACTCTTCTCGCCACTCCGACCGCGTCACGGCGGGAAGTCATACGAAAGAGAGAGCCGTCTTGGACACGTTCGATGCGATCTACCAGCGCCGCGCGATCAAGAACTACGACCCCTCCCACGAGATGACCGAAGACGAGATCCGGAAACTCTTCGAGGCCGCCATCCAGTCCCCGACTTCCTTCAACATTCAGCAGTGGCGTTTCGTCGTGGTGCGCGACAAGGAGCTTCGCCAGAAACTTCGCGCGGCCGCCGCGGACCAGGCGCAGGTGACGGATGCCTCGATTCTCATCGTGCTCACCGCGGACGTGAAGGCATGGGCCAGGGAGCCTTCCCGGTACTGGCGCGAAGCGCCGAAGGAAGTGCAGGACATCCTGGTTCCCTGGATGGAGCCGTTCTATCAGGGCAAGGAAGTCCTCCAGCGTGACGAAGCGATGCGATCCTGCGGCATTGCTGGCCAGACGATCATGCTCGCGGCGAAGGCGATGGGCTACGACTCCTGCCCCATGATCGGTTTCGACCCGGTGCAAGTGGCCGAGCTGATCCGGCTCCCCGACGATCACGTGATCGGATTCCTGGTCTGTGTCGGAAAATCGGTCAAGCCGGCCTGGCCGAAGCCCGGACAGTTGCCGCTCGAGGATGTTCTCATCCACGACCGATTCGACGAGTGATCGCGAGCGGAGAAGAACGAGCGAGCCGTCCGTCGAAAGATCGATTTCTCGGATGGAAGGACTGTCTCGACAGCCTCCTAGGGGAGCCGCCAAACCACGGCGTTCTCGCTGACAGCGCTGAGCCCGACGGAGCCTGCGATCACCAAGTGGTTCATGCTGTCGATGAGGATCGACTGCGCTCCCGTCGAGTGATCAGCGGCGTCCGAGAGATGGACGACCCCCAGGCCGCCGAGGCTCGTGTCGAGGAATCCGGTCGGAGCGAGAAGCCACATCGCTCCGGTGGCCGAAGTGGTCGCAGCGACCGGGTCGGTGAGCGTCGAGTCCCCCGCGATGACGATCTGCCCCCCGCCCGCCACCGCGGCCGAGTGTCCGGCGGAGTTTCCCGAAAGCGATGCGAACGTCAGGAAGCCATTCCCCCCGAAGCCGGAATCGAGGCTACCGTCGATGAGGGACAGCCGGGTTGCGAAGAGGCGATCTTGCTCACCGGGGACCGACCGCCGCCCGACGACCAGGAGGGCGGCCCCCCCGTAGATCGCCGCCGAATTCGGACGGAGGGACGCGCCTCCTCCGCTGACCGTCGCGACGCCACCGCTCGCGAAAGTCGGTTCGAGAACACCGCCGGGGGTGAGGAGCCAGAGTGCGAGGTCGGGACCGCGTCCGCCGACGAGGAGGGCCGCGCCGGTACTATCGATGAGAATGCTCCCCGCGTGGTCGTCCATTCCACCGGAGCGAAAGAGGCCGCTGTTCGCGAACCCCGAATCGAGCAGACCGATCGACAGGAACTTCCACGCCGCCAGCTCGCGGGGGGTGGTCGATCCGGCGAGGCTGGTCTGGCCGACGACGATGACGCCTCCGATGGAGTCGACCCTCAGACCGACCGCGACGTCGTCGTGGGACGCGATGACGTCGTTCCCCGCATAGGCGATGCCGCCGCTCACTCCGAACGTCACATCGATCGCGCCGTTCGAGAGGAGACGCGCGACGAAGATGTCACGGTCTCCGCCGGTGCCGTCCGTGGTACCCGCGACTACGATTCGGCCGGTGGCGTCGATGATGAGACCGCAGACAGAGTCGGAGTCGGGGGTTGCCATCGAGGCGTCGAAGAGACTGAGGCCACCGATCCCGAAGCTCGGGTCGAAATCGCCGTTCGGGAGCAGGCGCCAGACGGCGATCTGCACGTCGTTCAGAGTGTCGACGATGGTCCCCGCAACCACGAGATTACCGACGCTATCTTCGACGACGGTCACCGCAGCACTCACCCCCGCAGCGAGGACGACCCGTCCCATCCCTCCTCCGAAGTTTCCATCGAGCGTGGCGCCGATGGGATCGGACACGAGCGTGACGGAGCCGCTGGATCCCCCGCCATCCCTCGCGCATCCGGAGATGGCGAGGAGACCGAGGAGTAGCGCGAGGCTGAGGAGTAATCGGTGGGCGAGGTGCGGGTGTGTCATCGGACCACTCTCAATGTTTGGAAGAACTCGCAGCGGGATCGATGGATGAAAGAGCAACCGGGAGAACTGCGTGGTGTACCGGCTCGGTTCCGGTCAGGTCAAGGGCAACTCGGCGATCCGGGAAGATCACTGATCCAGAACCGCCGGCGATGCCGGGATGCGGGCACTTCTCGTCGAGGGCGATCTGGCTGAACGGTGTTGCGATCGAGTGGGGGGAAGCTCGACGCCATCGGACGCGCGGTCGTCGAGGCGTGGATCGAGCGCGAGGTCGTCCAGTGTGGCTGGTGCCAGCCGGGTCAGTGCATGTCCGCAGTGGCGCTCCTGAAGCGCGATGCGAACCCCGACGACGATGCGATCGACGCGGCGATGCTCGGCAACCTCTGCCGCTGCGGTACCTATCCGCGCATTCGCGAAGCGGTGAAGTCGGCGGCGCAGATCCTCCGGAAAGGAGCGAAGTGATGTCGCTCCTCACGCAGAATGCGCTCCGCACTCGTCGCCGCTTCCTCGCCGAGATGGCGGCCGGCGGTGGTTTCGTTCTCGGACTCTCCTTCGGGTCGCCGCTGCGCGCCGTCGTGCTCACCAACGACGAAAAAGTCCCCGAAGAATTCGCTCCGAATGCCTTCATCCGGATCGGAACCGATGGCCAGGTGACGATCATCGCGAAGCACGATGAGATGGGACAGGGGATCCACACCGGTCTCGCCATCGCGATCTGCGAAGAGCTCGAGTTCGATGTCGAGAAGGTAAGAGTCGTCCCCGCCCCCGCGAATGCCAGCTACGGCAACTCCGCGTACCAAGTGCAGGTCACGGGGGGGAGCACGAGCACATGGTCCTCGTTCGACCAGCAGCGGCGGGCGGGTGCGGTCGCGCGCACCATGCTCATCGCCGCTGCCGCGAAGTTCGCACGCTGTCCCTACTTCGGGGGCACACTGAAGCGCTTCGATGGGGAGGCCGCCCGCGCGATGCCGGGGGTAAAGGCGGTCATCCAGGTCCCGAGCGGCGTCGCGGTCATCGCGACCGGGTTCTGGGCGGCGGAGAAGGCGCGCGAAACTCTCGAGGTCCAATGGGAGCCGGGCCCCGGAGGGATGCTCGATTCGGAGCGACTCTTCCGAGAGTACCGCGAGAAGAGCGAGACGCCGGGGCTCGTCGCCCGGAAGGACGGCGATGCGGAGGCGGCGTTCGCCGGTGCGGACAAGATCGTCGAGGCGACCTACGAAGTCCCGTTCCAGGCGCACGCGCCGATGGAGCCGCTCAGTTGCCTGGTCACGTTGAGAGAGGGTGGGGGAGCGGACATCGTCACCGGCTCGCAGATGTTCGGGGCCGATCACCCGGCGGCCGCGCGCCGACTCGGAGTTCCCATCGATCAGGTCCGCATGACCAACTCATACCTTGGAGGCGGTTTCGGTCGACGGGCGAACCCGCAGAGCGACTTCGTGCTCGAGGCGGTCGAGGTGGCGATCGCGGCGAAGCATTTGAAGGCGCCGATCCAGACCGTGTGGACGCGACAGGATGATCTGCACGGCGGCTGGTATCGCCCGATGTTCGTCAACGCGGTGAAGGCGGGGATCCGGGACGGCAAGGTCGTCGCGTGGCGTCACCGCGTGGTGGGTCAATCGATCTCGGAGGGTACTCCGTTCGCACCGATGTTGATCCAGAACGGTGTCGACACGATGTCGGTCGAGGGTGCGAGCGACATGCCGCACGGCATCCCGAACCTCAGCGTCGAATTGCACACGGTGTCTCTTCCGGTGCCCGTTCTCTGGTGGCGCTCTGTCGGTCACTCGAACACCGCGTTCGCCAAGGAGAGTGCGATCGACGAGTGCGCTGTCGCGATGGAGAAGGACCCCTACGAATTGCGGCGAGAGCTACTCGCAGATCACCCGAGGCTGCTCCGCGTCCTCGACCTGGTCGCGGAGAAGGCGAACTGGAAGAAGAAGCCGAAGCCGGGGGTCGGCCGCGGAATCGCCGCCCACGAGTCGTTCAAGGGCTTCGCGGCGCACGTGGTCGAAGCGTCGGTCGAGGGCGGTGTGCCGAAGATTCACCGGGTCGTCTGCGCGATCGATTGCGGGTTGGTGGTGAACCCCGATCAGGTCGAATCGCAGATGCAGGGTGCGGCCAACTTCGCGCTGTCGGCGACCCTCCATTCGCAGATCACCTTCAAGGACGGCCAGGTCGAGCAGACCACCTTCCACGACTTCGAGATCGTGCGAATGAACGAATCCCCGAGAGTGGAGGTCCACATCGTCGACAGCTCCGACCCGATGGGTGGCATCGGCGAGGTCGGCGTACCGGGCATCGCCTCGGCGACCTGCAGCGCACTCTTCGAGGCGTGCGGAATGCGGGTGAGAAGTCTGCCGGTGGGGGATCAATTGGCCGAGATGTGATGGTCCGCACCCGGCCGACCGGGCGTGAGCAAGCCGGCGACGTGCGAATCGAGGATCTCCGACAGCCTCCTAGTCGCGGCCAGGGACAAGGAAGTCGGGTCGATCGAGTGAAGGTGCGTCGCC
>JAQBGV010000101.1:0-15505 GCA_032128395.1 Planctomycetota bacterium
CCCGACCCCCGGTGAGACCGAAGCGCTGCCTCTCCTCCCGCTCACCATCCACGACCTGCCCCGAGACCGCGATCCGATCTATTGGCGGAGCGATTGGCAAAAGGCATCCATCGAGGCGAAGGAGCGCAACGTCCCGATCTACCTCGTGGTGATGCGCGACGGGGACGCGCTCTGCGATATGACGCGCGAGAGTCTCTGGACGAATCGCGAGTACCGAGGCGTCGTCGACGACGAGTGCGTGCCGGTCATCGTGATCCTCCCCCCCGACGGCGATGGCCGACCCCACTCGGAGATCCCCGCGGATCCGGAGGGAGGGAGTTCCCCCCGCTGCTCGGTCGTCCCGACCCTGCGCTGCGCGCAGCACGACGATCTCACCGGGCGGATCCCGCTCGAGTGGCGCGGCGCGACCGGGATGCTGCCGGAGCGACGGTTGCTCGACGCCGAGGGCAGCGAGCTCGTCGGGCCCGAGGCGCTCCCCCCGGGGATGGGGACACCGCACCTCACCATCGCCGCAAGGAAGGCGCGAGAGTCCCTTGGGGAGCGGCGTGCGACTCGGATTCAGTACCGCTTCGCCCTCGTCCGGCTCGCTCGGATCAGGGAGGGGCTCGAGTTGTCGGAGTACCAGGGACCCAGCCTCGACCTGAATTCCGCGAAGCGCGACTTCGACTCTCTCCCCGCGACTCTCGTCGCCCACTTCGCGCACGCCGAGGGAGAGCTGCGGGCAAGGGCACTGAAATATCTCTCCCGCGGAGACGCCATCGCGGAGACCGAGCCGGCTGCGGCACGCCGGATCTACAAGCGTGTCTACGATGAGTTCCCGGGGATGCCGGAGGCGTTGGAAGCGCTCGGGAAGTATCAGAAGATCGGCAAGCAGTAGCTCTTGCCTTGAGTTCTAGAAGAGCCCCAACTGCAGGCGCGCCCCTTCGGACATCTTCTCCGGACCCCACGGCGGGTCCCACACCACCGACACCAGGGCCGTGGTGATTCCCGCGACGGCGGCGACCGTCTGCTCGACTTCGCCGGGGAGCGTGCCCGCGACCGGGCAGTTCGGCGAGGTCAGGGTCATGTCGATGTCCGCGTGGCCGCTCTCGTTGATCTCGACCCGGTAGATCAGGCCGAGTTGATAGATGTCGACCGGAATCTCCGGGTCGTAGCAGGTCTGCATCGCGGCGATCACGGCGGCGCGTAGCCCCGGGTCGCGGCCGATGACGATCCCATCCTCGGAGGCTCCGCCATCGGCGGGGCCACTCCCCGTGGGCTCACTCTCCGGGGGGCCGTTCCCGGTCGTGCTGCCGTCCAAGTCGCTGGGCGCGGAATCCATCATCGATTCACTCCGTCGTCACAGGACCCTCGCGGTCCTGCGTTTCCTCGAGGGCGGCGCGGAAAGTGTGCCAGGCGAGAGTCGCGCACTTCACACGCGCCGGGAATTCGCACACTCCGCCGAAGACGACCAACTTGCCGAGTTCACCAGAGTCGCCCGGCTTCCCGGTCACGAGGTCGTGGAAGCGGGTGAAGATCACCTCGGCCTCCGCTCTCGTCCTCCCCTTCAGCAGGTCGGTCAGGATCGACGCGCTCGCGGTCGAGATCGCGCAGCCGGTCCCCACGAAGCTCACGTCGGTGATCAGGTCGCCTTCGACCGAGACGTACACCGTCACTTCATCGCCGCAGAGCGGGTTGTACCCGTCGGCCCGGTGCTCGGTCCCCTCGATCGCCCGCAGGTTTCGCGGGCGGCGGGAGTGCTCGAGGATCATCTCCTGATAGAGGTCGCGCAATTCGTTCATTCGCCGAAGAACTCCCTCACCTGCTCGAGTCCCGCGATCAGGGCGTCGACGTCCTGTCGGGTGTTGTAGACCGCGAAAGAGGCGCGCGCGGTGGAACTCAACCCGAAGCGGGTCATCACCGGTTGCGCGCAGTGATGGCCGACCCGCACCGCCACTCCCTCGCGATCGAGGATCGTCCCGATGTCGTGCGCATGGATCCCGTCGAGCACGAAGCTGATCACACCGGCGCGCTCGCGCGGCTCGCCGATCAGCCGCAGGCCGCGGATCTCCCGCAGCTGGCCCAGGGCGTATTCGATGAGATCATCCTCGTGGGCGCGCATCGCCTCGATCCCCGTCCGCTCGACGAATTCGATCGCCGCCGCGAGGCCGATCCCCGCCGCGATGTCGGGGGTGCCCGCCTCGAATTTCCAGGGGACGTCGTTGTAGACGATTTTTTCGAAGGAAACGCTCTTGATCATCTCCCCGCCCCCCTGGAAGGGCGGCATCGCCTCGAGGATCAAGCGGCGGCCGTAGAGCACTCCGGCGCCGGTCGGACCGTAGACCTTGTGCCCCGAGAAGACGAGGAAGTCACAACCGAGCTCCTGCACATCGATCCGCTGGTGCGGCACTGACTGCGCCGCGTCGAGCAGCACCGGCACCCCGCGCGCGTGGGAGAGATCGATGATGCGCCGCACATCGTTCACCGTGCCGAGGGCGTTCGAGACGTGCACCACCGCGACCAAGCGCGTGCGATCGGTGATCAGCTCCGGGATCCGGTCGTACTCGAGTTCACCGCTGTCGGTGATCGGGATCACCCGCAGCTTCGCGCCCTTTTCCTCGCAGATCATCTGCCAGGGGACGATGTTCGCATGGTGCTCCATCTGGGTGATCAGGATCTCGTCCCCCGCGCTGAGGTATCGTCCCCCCCAGCTCCGGGCGACCAGGTTGATCCCCTCGGTCGCTCCGCGGACGAAGACGATCTCGCGCGAATCGGCGGCGTTGAGGAAGGCGCGCACCCTCTCGCGGGCGGCTTCGAAGCGCGCCGTCGCGCGCTCCGATAGAGCATGGAGACCGCGGTGGATGTTGGCGTAGTCGCGTCGGTAGAAATCGCTCATCGCGTCGATGACCGAGTTCGGCTTCTGGCTGCTCGCGGCGGTGTCGAGATAGACCAGGGGCTTCCCGTGGACCAACTGATCGAGCACCGGGAATTCCCGGCGCATCGCAGTCGAGTCGATCGGACCCACGGCCATCGTCTGCTCACCTTCCCGCGAGAATGCCATCGATTCTGCGTCCCTTCTGGACTACACGCCGAGCGACGCCGCGAGTCTCGCTCCGAGGTCTTCCCGAAGGGCATCGCCCCGGACCTCGGCGAGAACTTCGCTGGCGAAGGCGCGGACGAGCATCCGCCGCGCCGCTTCGAGGTCGATCCCCCGCGTGCGGACGTAGTAGAGCGTATCCTCGTCGAGCTCCCCCACCGTCGCTCCGTGGGTGCAGCGGACGTCGTCGGCGTGAATCTCGAGACGAGGTCGGGTGTCCGCCTCCGCGTCGCGCGACAGCAGGAGTGAGTTCGAATTCTGCTTGGCGTCGGTCTTCTGCGCGTCTGGGTAGACGTGGATCTTCCCGGTGAAGACCCCCCGCGAGTGTCCGTCGAGAATCCCGCGGTAGAGCTCCCAACTGCGGCAGTTCGGTTTCGCGTGGCGCAGGAGGGTGTGGTTGTCGACCACACGCCGCCCGTCGAGGTGGTAGAGGCCGTAGAGCATGCACTCCGCGTTCTCACCGTCGAGAAGACACTCGATCTCGTTCCGAACGAGCGCTCCGCCGAAACCGACGAACATGTCGTGACACCGGCTGTCCCGTTCCTGGCGCACCGTCAGGGAGCCGACGTGATGCGCGCGGTCGTCCTCCTGGCAGATGTTCACCCGCCCGAAGTGAGCGCCCGCTCCGATGTCGACGTCGGTGACGACGTTGGTCAGCGTCTCGCCGGGGCCGCGGTACTCTTCGACGACCGCGACCCGAGCTCCGGCCTCGAGCACGATACGGTGCCGAAGGTGGCATCCCCCCGCGCCGCCGACCCCGCCGAGGCAGAGAACGTGCACGGGACGATCGAGAACCGCGCCCGCCGCCGCGTGCAGGTGGAGTCCATCGACGAACCAGGCGGTATTCAGCGCCCGGAAGGGGTGGACTCCGTCCGGCGTCATCGCGAGGGCACTCTCGAGACCATCGGCGCCGCGAGCGAGCGCGGCCGAGAGTGGTTCGACGGTGATCCCCTCGGGGAGGTCGCCCACATCGCTCAGATCATCACGGAAGGTCCCATCGACGAAGACGAGGCGGGGGCCGTCGAAGGGATCGGGAGTCCCCGGGGCGTACAGCGTGACATCGACCGCGGCACTCGCCGCGGGATGCGCCGCGCGGTACGGTCCTTCCGCGATCTCCCGGACGCTGGTATAGCGCCACTCCTCGTCCTTGCGCGTCGGGAATCCCGCCGCCGCGAACTGACCGACCGCGCGCGTTCGGATCGCGGCGAGCCAGTCCGGAGTGCTCCCGGCGATCGCCGCGACACGGGCCCGCGTCGCCTCGACCCAGGGCTCGAGAACCGCGCTGGTCTCCGCCATCACTGCGCTCCCGCCGAGCCGGCGGTCTCGAGGAACGCGTACCCGTCCTTCTCGAGCGTGCGGGCGAGCTCTTGATCGCCGGAGCGCACGATCTGACCCTTCGAGAGCACGTGGACGAAGTCGGGAACGATGTGATCGAGGAGGCGCTGGTAGTGCGTGACGACGATGATCGCGCGTTCCGGCGAGCGGAGGTGGTTCACCCCCTCGGCGACGGTGCGCAGCGCGTCGATGTCGAGCCCCGAGTCGGTCTCGTCGAGGATGCACAGCTTCGGTTCGAGCACGGCCATCTGCAGGATCTCGTTCCGCTTCTTCTCGCCGCCGGAGAAACCGTCGTTCACCGCGCGTTGGAGCAGCTTCTCATCCATGCCGACGAGGCTCATCCGCTCGCGCACCAGCTTGAGGAAGTCGACCGCATCGACCTCCGGCTCGCCGCGGTACCGCCGAATCGCATTCAGCGCGGTGCGGAGGAAGTACGCGTTCGAGATCCCGGGGATCGCCACCGGGTACTGGAAGGCGAGGAAGATCCCCTCGCAGGCGCGCTCATCGGTGGAGAGCTCGAGCAGATCGCGCCCCTCGTAGAGCACCGACCCGCCGGTGACTTCGTAGTCTGCGCGCCCCGCGAGAACGTGCGCGAGGGTGCTCTTCCCGGAACCGTTCGGCCCCATGATCGCGTGAACCTCGCCGGCCTTCACCGAGAGGTTGATGCCGCGGAGGATCTCGGTCTCCTCGACGCGTGCGGTCAGATTCTTGATTTCGAGCATGTCAGCCGACACTGCCTTCCAAGCTCACGGCCAGGAGCTTCTGGGCCTCCACCGCGAATTCCATCGGGAGCTCGCGAAAAACCTCTTTGCAGAAGCCGTTCACGATCATCGACACGGCGTCCTCGGTCGGGATGCCGCGTTGGTTGCAGTAGTAGATCTGGTCTTCGCCGATCTTCGAGGTGGTCGCCTCGTGCTCGACGCGGGCGGTCGGGTTCTTCACCTCGATGTAGGGGAACGTGTGCGCCCCGCATCGATCCCCGAGGAGCATCGAATCGCACTGCGAGAAGTTGCGCGCCCCCTCGGCCCCCTTCTTCACGGAGACGAGCCCGCGGTAGGTGTTCTGCCCCACCCCGGCGGAGATCCCCTTCGAGATGACGGTGGACTTCGTGTTCTTGCCGATGTGGATCATCTTCGTCCCGGTGTCCGCCTGCTGGTGGTTGGCGGTCAGCGCGACCGAGTAGAACTCCCCGACCGAGTCGTCCCCCTGCAGGATGCAGCTCGGGTACTTCCAGGTGATCGCCGAGCCGGTCTCGACCTGCGTCCAGGAGATCTTCGAACGGGCGCCGCGACAGGCACCGCGCTTGGTGACGAAATTGAAGATGCCGCCACGCCCCTCCTTGTCGCCGGGGTACCAGTTCTGCACCGTGGAGTACTTGATCGTCGCATCGTCGAGGGCGACCAGTTCGACCACCGCGGCGTGGAGCTGGTTCTCATCCCGCATCGGGGCGGTGCACCCCTCGAGGTAGCTGACGGTGCTCCCCTTGTCGGCGACGATCAGGGTGCGCTCGAACTGGCCGGTTCCCGCGGCGTTGATCCGGAAGTAGGTCGAGAGCTCCATCGGACAGCGGACCCCCTCGGGGATGTAGCAGAACGATCCGTCCGAGAAGACCGCCGCGTTCAGCGCAGCGAAGAAATTGTCGGTGTGCGGGACCACCGAGCCGAGCCAGCGCTTGACGAGATCTTCGTGCTCCCTGACCGCCTCGGAGAAGCTGCCGAAAATGATCCCGAGCTCGGCGAGCTTGGCCTTGAAGGTGGTCGCGACCGAGACACTGTCGAACACCGCGTCGACCGCAACTCCGGAGAGGATCTTCTGTTCTTCGAGGGGGATCCCCAGCTTCGCGAACGTGGAGAGCAGCTCGGGGTCGACCTCATCGAGGCTCTCGAGCAGCTTCTTCTGCTTCGGGGCCGAGTAGTAGATGATGTTCTCGTAGTCGATCTCGGGGTAGTGGATGAATGCCCACGTCGGCTCCGTCATCGTCCGCCAATGACGATACGCTCGCAGCCGATACTCGAGGAGCCATTCCGGCTCGCTCTTGCGCCTCGAGATCTCGCGAACGATCTCCTCCGAGAGCCCCGGCGGGATCTCATCGGCATCGATGTCGGTCACGAAGCCGTACTTGTACTCGCGCTCGGCGACTTCTTTCAGATCGAGCTCGGAACCGTCAGCCACGGGGGGCCTCCTCTATCGCACGCATCATCTCAACTGGGGTGGCCTCGACGGCCCGGGCGGCGACCGCGCCCTGGACGGTCTTCGTCGTCAGGAACTCGAGCGGGCGGGTCATCCGCTCGAGGGTGATCCCCTCGAGCGCACCATGCACCGCGTCGTTGATCAGCTGCCAGTTCGATCGCACGGGGCACCAGGGTTCCTTGTCACACTCGCAGGGGGAGCTCTCGACGCAATCGGTGATCGCGATCGGGCCCTCGATCGCCTCGATGATCTCGGTGACGCGGATCGCCGAGGCGCCCCGGGAGAGGCGGTAGCCCCCCTTGACCCCGCGCTGCGAGACGAGCAAGCCGCCGCGCACCAGCAACTTGAGGATCTTGCTGACCGTCGGGAGCGGCACCTCGGTCTCGATGGAGAGGTCGCGCGCATTGTGGATCCGCCCCGGCGACTCCTGCGCGAACCGGGTCAGGATCACCACCGCGTAGTCGGTCTGTCGGGTGATCTTCAGCATCGGGTGCTCGACTTCCTGCGTGGGCTCGACGCCCTGCGCTTGCTCGACATTCGAAAAGGGGACCATTCTGGTACCGTTTAGAGATTCTCGGCGCGTGGAGGGAGGGTGTCAACCCGGGAAACGGCGATTCTCGACCGGATTCCGTGGCCCCAAGGGGAAATGCTCCCTACACTCCATGTCCCGAGCGTGGTCCCCCAAGGAGCCCTGTGCGCCCTGAACCAACTCCCGCCAATCCTCCGCTCGAGATCGCGTCCGAGACGCGGACGGGGGCGGTGTCGCTCACCCGCGACCTCTGGGACATGGCGAAGCCGCGGCTGACCGCGCTCGTGGTGATGACCACCGGGGTCGGCTACTGGCTCGGGTTTCCCGCCGCGCGGAGTTTCGAATTGCGACCGTTCTTCGCGACTCTCTTCGGGACCGCGCTGGTCGCGGCGTCGGCGAGCGTCCTGAACCAGTGGCGGGAGCGCGAGTACGACCGATGGATGGTGCGGACCGCCGACCGCCCGCTCGCGACGGGGCGACTCGGAGGAGCGGCGGCGGGAGCCTACGCGCTCCTCGCCGGATTCGGCGGCCTCTCTCTCCTCTGCATCGAATCGCGTCACATCGCCGCGGGTCTCGCGCTCGCGACCCTCGTCCTGTACGTCCTCGTTTACACGCCTCTCAAGCGCATGCACTCCTTGAACACGATCGCGGGGGCGGTCCCCGGGGCGATCCCGCCCTTGATCGGGTGGGCGGCGGCGACCGGTGGTCTCACGACCGCCGCGTGGAGTCTCGCCCTGGTGGTTTTCCTCTGGCAGGTACCCCACTTCCTCGCGATCGCGTTCCTCTACAAGGACGACTATGCGCGGGCGGGTTTCCGCATGCTCCCGACCGAGGACCCCGGTGCCGTCCGCACTGGACGGATCGCGCTGATCTACGCGGTGGCACTGCTGCCGGCGGGGATCTTCCCCGCGATGGTCGGACTCGGCGGCCCGGTCTTCGCGGCGGGCGCTGCCGCCCTCGGCGTGTGGTTCATCTCCCGAGCGTCGCGCTTCGAGCGCGAGCGGACCCGAGAACGGGCGCGCGGGCTCTTCTTCGGCAGCCTCATCTACCTCCCGACCCTCCTCTTGCTCCTCTGCCTCGACCCGACCACCGCGGTCTCCCGGTGAGCGACGATCCCCTCCTGATCGATCCCGATGATCCTCCCCGCGTCCTCCCCGTCGGCGCGGGAATTCGACTGATCCTCACCGTGCTCCTCCCCTTCTTACTGGTGGTCGCCAGCGTGACCGTGCTGTTCAACGCCGCGCCCGAGAGCCCCTACAACGGGTTCGACCTGAAGATGGCCCAAGTCGACATCGGGGAGATCGAACAAGCGATCCCGCTCGGCCAGCTCCGCCCGCTCGACGAACCCGCTCCGATCCCCTGTGAAGAGGCCGCGGGGATCGGCAAGCGTTTCCTCGTCTCGTCCGACCGGGTGGTCGCGCTGACGATCGGTGGCGAGAGCCGCGCCTATCCGCTGCGGGTTCTCGTCTTCCACGAGGTCGTGAACGATGTCCTCGGCGGCGTGCCGATCGCCGTGGTCCACCACCCGGTCAGCGATCTCGTCGCGGTCTTCGACCGGCGATTCGGGGATGAGACCCTGCGCTTCGGGGCGAGCGGGCTCGTGCTCGATTCGCACCTCCTCGTGTTCGACCGCCCGCCGGGGAAGGGGCTGTCCCGCCTCGCGGAGTCGAGCCTATGGTCGCCGATGTTCGGGCGAGCGATCTCCGGTCCCCGTGCGGGGGAGGAGTTGCGCCTTCTGCCGTGCGAGGTGACGACCTGGGCGGACTTCCGGACCCGGTTCCCCGAGGGGACGATCCCGACCCCACCGGGGGCCTACTTGAAGGAGTACAAGAAGGACCCGTACACCAACTACGTCGGAACCGGGCTGCCGCGGTTCCGTGTCGACCCGCTCCCCGATGATTCGGAGCGTCCACTGTTCACGCCTATGTTGATCGTGACGGCGGGAGCGATGACGGCGGCGTTTGCGATTCCGGAACTCATCGCGGAGTCGGAGGGGCCGACGATCGAGAGGACTCTCGGCGAGGTGGAGCTCGAGTTCCGGATCGTAGATCGGGAGCGAAGTGTGGTGACCGTCTCGCCCACCGACCCGGGCGATTCGATCTCGGTACGCCAGGCGTATTGGTTCACCTGGTTCGCAGTCTCATCTGGATGGGACTGGCTCGGCGCACCGCGCTGATGCCTGTCCCGGACGCCTCGCTCGCTGATCCACCGCCCCCGAACAAGGCCATCGACCGGGACCGGCATCACGGCACAGCCGCGATCCAGTCCCAGCGATCAACGGATCGCAAATAAGAACGCCACCAACGCCACCCAAATCACATCGATGAAGTGCCAATACATCGCCGTTCCTCGCACTTGGGCGTGGTGCAGGCTCCAGTACCGGTTGCCGAGAGTTCGTACCGTGACCACCGCCTGCATCAGGATCCCGCCGATAACGTGCGCGGCGTGGAGCGCGGTCAGCATCAGGAATGCGTAGAGGCTGCTCTCGACCGAGTTCGCCAAGAGGACCTCCTGCTGGATGAGCTCCCAGAAGAAGAAGCCCTGCAGGGCGACGAACGCGAGCGAAGCGCCGAGTGCGATGAGCATCCACACCTGGAGCGGTCGCTTTCGATCCCGGCGCACCGCGCGCACTCCGAAGTGCATCGCGAGGCTCACCACTGCGAGAGCGCCGGTGCTCACCCAGCCGATCGGCGGAAACGTGACATGGACCAGGGTGACGGGGGACTTCAAGCGGACGACGAGGACGCCGACTGCGGAGGCGATGAAGAGAACGGACAGCGAGACGAAAAAGAGCGCGAGACCGAACGTGACGGTCCCCTCCGGGGTCACATGCTCCTTCTTCTGCACGGGCCCTCTCCGCCAAGGCCCGATCCCGGGGGGGGCGCTGGCCATGGCGGCGCTACTGCCCGGGCTCGTCGAACTGAACCTTCTGCGATGGGGTATCGAGCATCGGCGTCAGCTCGTGGTGGTACTCCTTGGTGTCGAGCAGGGCGAATCCGATGAAGATCCCGAGGAAGAGGAAGGAGCCGACCAGGATCAGCCCGTTGAAAGGCTTGTCCCAGCGCAGATGCATGAAGAAAAGAGCGACGAGCGCCGCCTTCATGCTGGCGACGATCATCGCGATGAAGAGGTTCGCGTTCCCGAGATCGACTTCAGAGACGGCAACGGTGATGATCGTCAGCAACATCAGCGCACCCAGGATGCCGGCCATGAACTTGACCGCAACCGGATGGGCGAGGTGTTCCCCGCGGGTATCCACCGCCCCGGGAGTGGTCGTGCTTTCGGAGTGGCTCATCGCGGCCTCCCGGTCAAATCAGGTAGAGGAGCGGAAAGAGGTAGATCCAGATCAGGTCCACGAGGTGCCAGTAGAGCCCGCCGATCTCGACCGGCGCGAAGTAGCTCGGACCGAATCGGTTGTCGCGGGAGGTCACGAACAACCACGCGATCACCGCCATGCCGATCAACACGTGGATCCCGTGCAGCCCGGTCATCATGAAGTAAATGCTGAAGAAGATGTGTGCGTTGCGCGGCCGCCCCTCGCTGGGAAGGACCCCGGGCCCCCCGTGAGCACCGTCCTCCGCTCCGTGCCCCGGTTTCACTTCTTCGGCGATCGGCGCGATCCCGCTCGGACCTCGCGGGGCATCGACGAACGCGGATTTCTCCGCCGGGACGTAGGCGGGAATGTTGGCCGCGGCGAACACTTCGGTCTCGTGCCCACCCGTGTGGGCTTCCGCCTCCCGAGCCTCCCGCTCGTGCTCCTTGACCTTCTCGTAGTCGAACTTCGAACCGAGGAGGTAGCCGTGACCGATCTTCTCCGAGTACTCGATGTACTTGATGCTCATGAAGCCGCAGCCGCACACGAACGTGAGCGCGAGCAGAATCCGGAGCTTCTTCGTCTCCCCGACCTGAGCCGCACGGACCCCGAGCGCCATCGTCAAGGAGCTGACCAGGAGCACGATGGTGTTCCCAGCCCCGAGCCACTTGTTCAGGGCATTGTGTCCGTACTCGAACAGCTCGGGGTTGTTCGACCGGTAGATGAAGTATGCGCAGAAGAGCCCGCCGAAGAGGAGGACTTCGGTGGCGAGGAAGAGCCACATCCCGAGCTTCCCCGCCTCGAACTGCTGGCGCATGGTGTCCCAGTGGTGAGCCTGGAATGGGTGGTGCTCACCAGACCCGTGCTCACCGGGGCCGTGACCCTCAGGGGTGGGGGGCTCCGGAGTGGCGTGTTCGCTACCGCTCATCGCGAGATCTCCATCGGTTCAGCTCGAGGCCGCGGGCTGGTCCGCCCGTGATGAGTACTGCCCGGTACGGGGGTCGTAATCGACCCCGCCGTAGTCGTAGCAGTCATCGATCGGGGGCGGTGACTTGAAGTTGTCGTGGGGCGGCGGCGACGTGCAGTGCCACTCGAGCGAATTGGCCCCCCACGGGTTCGAGGGGGCCTGCTTGCCGGCGAAGATCGAGTGCAGCAGGTAGTACGCCATGACCAGGAACCCCGCGGCCATCAGGTACGAGCCGATCGTCGAGATCTTGTGATAGATCTCGAAGCGGGGCAGGTAGTCGTAGTATCGCCGGGGCATTCCCTGACTCCCCAGGATGAACTGGGTGAAGAAGGTCACGTTGAACCCGACGAAGATGAACGCCCAGGCGATGACCCCCTGGGTGTGGTCGAACATCCGTCCGGTCAGCTTCGGCCACCAGTGGTGCAGCCCCCCGAACATCCCGATCAGCGCGCTCCCCATCATCACATAGTGGAAGTGCGCCACCACGAAATAGGTGTCGTGGAAATGGATGTCGGTGGACAAGGTGCCGAGGTGGAGCCCGGTCAGCCCTCCGATGGAGAAGAGGAAGATGAACGACACCCCGTAGAGCATCGGGACCGTCAGGCGGATCGACCCCCCCCACATCGTGGCGAGCCAGTTGAACACCTTGATCGCCGATGGAATCGACACGCTGAAGGTGATCGCGCTGAAGATCGCGTTCATCGCCGGGGACTGGGTGCTGGTGAACATGTGGTGTCCCCAGACCAGGAACCCGAACATGGCGATCGCGACGCTCGAGAAGGCGATGAACTTGTAGCCGAACGGGCGCTTGTGGCTGTGGACCGAGATCAGCTCCGACACGATCCCCATCGCCGGCAAGATCATGATGTAGACCGCCGGGTGCGAGTAGAACCAGAAGAAGTGCTGGAAGAGCACCGGGTCGCCGCCATAGGCCGGGGTGAAGATCCCGACGTGCAACGTCCGCTCCATGATCAGGAGGAGGAGCGTGATCCCGATCACCGGGGTGGCGAGGACCTGGATCACCGCCGTCGCGTAGGAGCTCCAGAGGAAGAGCGGCATCTTGAACCAGGTCATCCCCGATGGGCGCAGCTTGTGGATCGTGACGATGAAGTTGAGCCCGGTGAAGATCGAACTGAATCCGAGGAGGAATACCCCGGTGACCGCGGGGATCACCGCCGTCTTCGTCACCGCGCTATAGGGGGTGTAGAAGGTCCAACCCGAATCGACCCCACCCATGAGGAGGGTGAGGATGAAGAAGATCGCCCCCCCGACCCACAGGTAGAAGCTGCCGAGGTTCAGTTTGGGGAACGCGACGTCCTTCGCTCCGAGCATGATCGGGAGCACGAAGTTCCCGAGAGCGGCGGGGACGCCGGGGATGATCACGAGGAACACCATCACCGCGCCGTGGACCGTGAACCACATGTTGTACATGTTCGGATCGCTCGTGATCGTGGGGCCGGGGCTCCACAGCTCGGTGCGGACGAGGAGCGCGAAGACCCCCCCGAGACCGAAGCACCCGAGAATCCCGACCAAGTACATCACCCCGATCCGCTTGTGATCTAGGGTGAGGGCCCAGCTCAGGAACCCCTTCGAGTGATTCAGGTAGTGGTGCGGGGTCGGCGGGGCCTCGACGATCGGAGCCGCGGCAGTACCCGTTTCGGGCGCGTTCATCCGGCTCTCCTCCCCCATCGCGTCTGCGTGCGCATTGCCCTATTCCTTCGTGCCGAGCGACTTCATGAATTCGATCAGATAGAGGATCTCCTCATCGGAGAGCTTCTGCGGGATCATCGCGGCGTCATAGCCCACCACGATCTTCGACATCGGATCGCGGATCGATTCGAAGATGTAGGCTTCGCCTGCGTCTCCGGCGACCGCGATCCCTTCGACTGGACCGTTCTTTCCGCCGATCGCAACCGGGTGCTCCGCGGCGGTCTTCCCCCACAGACCGAGCCAGGTCGGGCCGATGATTCTCGTGCCGTCGACGGAGTGACACTGCTTGCACCCCTTTCGGCGGTACAGAATCTCGCCCCGCTGCTCCCAGCTCTGCTCGTCTTTCCAACTGGTGGCGCGGATCTTCCAATCCTCGAAGCTCTTCAAGGTCGGATGCACGTAGACCCGCGAGAACATCTGCGAATGGTCCTTCCCGCAGTACTCGGCGCACATCAACCAGTACTCGTCCGGCTCATCCCCCTCGGGGACCAGGGGCTCGAACCAGAGGGTCGAGATCTTGCCGGGGACAATGTCCTGCTTCACGCGGAATTGCGGGATGTAGAATGCGTGCAGCACATCCGCCGAGGTCATTTTGAGCCGGATCGGAACTCCGGGGGGAAGGTGCAGCCCCTGGTCCGCATCGGTGACCAATCGCTCGTTCTTCTCCGCGTCGTATCTCCCGGGGTCGAAGCTGGCAATCGTCCCATCGGGGTAGTGAAAGGCCCAACTCCATTGCTGCGCCTGGACGTTGATGGTGTAGCTGTCCGCCGGGGCTGCGATCATCCGGTTGTAGCCGTAGAAACCGACGCAGAACATGATCACCACGATGATCATCGGGATCACGGTCCACGTGACCTCGAGCGGGGTGTTGTGGGAGACATCACTCTCCGCCTTCTCTCCCGCCGGTTTCTTGAACCGGATGATGATGTAGGTGAGCGCGATACAGATCGCGATGAAGAAGAACGCACAGACGATGTTGATGAACGCGATGTGGCTGTCGACCATATGCGCGATCGTCGACTTCGCCTCGGGCATCCCGACGGTGGTCCAGTCCGCCAGCGGCAGACGGAACCCGGACGAGAAGTCCGGGAGTATCGCAGACAGTCCGAACACGTTGCGGGCTCTCTTTCTACGTTGGGTTCACAGTGGCGCTCGACGACGTCGCCACCGGTTCGGGCTTCGGTGAGAGTGGCCTCTCCGGCGGAACGCTCGGGTCGCGTTTCCGACGACGGGAGCGCTGCATCACGATGAATCCACCGACGAGCAGCACCATCGTCAAGAGCCCCCCGACTTTCATGATCCCCTGCGCCATCGGTCCGTACTGCGCGGTCGACGGGTCGTAGTGGAAGCAGAGCAGGAACAACTTGTCCATCGTGGAGCCGACCTTGCCTTCGGAGGCCTCCACGAGTGAGAGTCGAACCACCTCGGCGTCGTACCGGACACCGTAGATGTACCGCGAGACCCGCCCGTCGGGGGTCAGCAGGATCAGCACTGCCCCGTGCGCGTACTCGCTGCGGAACTCGTTCCATTCGAATCCGAAGCCGACGGTATCGGCGACCCTTCGGATGTTGGTCTGATTCCCGGTGAGCAGGTGCCAGCCGTCGATCGCATCACGCCTGCCGTGCTCGCGAACCAAGAGGTCCTTGCGCGCTCGTGCCCCGGCGGGGGTGTCCCGGGGATCGATGCTGATGGTGACCACCCGGAACTCGTCCCCGAGGGTCCACCCGATCTCGTTCACCGCCTCGATCAATCCCTCGGTCACCAGGTTGCAGAGCATCGGGCAGGAGAAGTACGCCAGATTGAGGACCACCGGCCGTTCTCCGTCGAAGAACGTCGACAGCGGGACGAAAGCGCCGGTTTCATCCTGGAACGAGATGTCGAGAGAAAGCTGGGCCTCGAGGTGTTCGACGATCTGGATGTTCTCGACCGACCGTAGGATCGGATCATCCACTCCGACCTGAGCGGTCAGGGTTCCCGCCCCGAGCAGGGTGAAAAGAGCAGCGGCGAGAGAGGCGGTCGTGACCCGCACCATCTCCGTGGGCGTGCCGAAGTCGACGGCCGACCGGCGGACGATCATCGGACCCTTCCTGCTCGGGACTCGGAGAAAAGCATCACTTTCCCGAGCCCTTACCATAGACCTTCAGCACCTGCTCCACACCCAGCTCGACCGGGATTCCGACCAAGTCAAGGTCGGGGTAGGTCCACCGATAGGCTTCGAGCTGCTCCGTCTGGAACGCCCGAACCCCGGCAATCTCGAGGAAGTCGCGGGCGTTCTGCTCGGCCTGGACCACTTCCCGCGTGTCGTAGACCAGCGTTTGGACCAGGATCACCGTCGCCACCAGGATCACCGTGCCGACGGCCCCGATCAGGTAGGTCGGCGCAGCG
>JAQBGV010000102.1:0-3649 GCA_032128395.1 Planctomycetota bacterium
CCTACCCCCCCTCTCACGGATGCGGAGCGCCCCTTGCCATCGGAACGGCTGCAGAAGTACATCGCCAATTGCGGCTACTGCTCCAGGCGAAAAGCCGAGTTGCTGATCGAGGCGGGACTCGTCCAGGTCGACGGCAAGGTCCAAAAAGAGCTCGGAACCAAGATCGACCCCTCGAAGAACGAGGTCCGGATCCACGGCGAGCGAGTTCTCACCCCCTCGAAGCGCACCATCGCTCTCCACAAGCCGACCGGATTCATCACCAGCACGCACGACACCCACGAGCGGTTGACGGTGATGGACCTCCTGCCCCGCAAGATCGCCGATACGGGGGTTCTCCCGGCGGGGCGCCTCGATCTCGAGACCGAGGGCCTTCTGATCCTGACCAACGACGGGGACCTGCAACACCGGATCACCCACCCGCGCTACGAATGCGCGAAGGAGTACCACGTCGAGCTCGACCGTGCTCCGAGCGGGGCCGAACTCTCGCGTCTCCGCGAGGGGATCTTCCTGCGCGAGCTCGAGCGAACGACGGCTCCCGCCGAGATCACCGATCTCCACCGCCGGAAGAATGGCACCGCAACGCTGCGGATCTGCATCCGCGAGGGGATGAAGCGCCAGATCCGCCGGATGTTCGAGGCGCAAGGGATGACGGTGGTGTACTTGCGACGGCTGTCGATCGGTGGTGTCCAGCTGGGCGAGCTACCGCGCGGGGAATGGCGTATTCTGACGCGGGAAGAGGTGGCGAGCCTCGAGGATCCCCAGCACAGCTCCACGAAGGGCGAACCCACGCCCCGGGAGAAGCGACCGAGAGCGCCGAAGAAACCCCCATCTCCGAGGGGACCGCGCCCGGAGCGTGGACGGAGTCGCTGAGACCCTCCCCCGACCGGGCGTCGTTCGGGTATCTTCCCGCCATGAACGCGACGACCCTCTCGGCGCCACGAGCCATCCGCGCCTGCCTGCTCGCCGTCCTCGTCTGCCCCGGAGCTCCGGCTTGCTCGACGGGAACTCACCGCGTCGAGGATGACTCGGTCCTGATGCCGACCCTTCGGCTGTCGACGGAACTCTCGCCGGGGCGATCGCGAGGCGCTCCAGGGGACCCCGGACTCGGGCGCGAGGTGAGCGCCGGCTATCTGCACTCGTTCGAAGCCGAGCTGACCCATGTCTCGGGCGAGGACTCGGGCATGTCGGGTAGTACGATCGTCATCGGCGACGCGGTCTTCGCCCCGGGGGCCTCACTGGACAGCGAGTTCCGCCTCACCGCTGTCTCGGTCGCCAGCACGAGCGGCTTCCGCAGCGAGACCGGACTCGAGGTCTCTGCCATCTACGGCCTCGAGTACACCTCTCCCGATCTCACGGTGAAAAGCACCGGCCAGAAAGGGGAGTTCGACCAGAGCGAGCTCGGCCCTCTGCTCGGTGTCCGCCTGCGCTGGCTCGCGACCGAGGATCTGCGCATCTACGGCAGCTCGCGCGTGAGCTTCCTCGTCTACCAGCTCTCGCAATCGGAGGTGGGCGTCGAGTACCGGGTGGTCCCACGCGTCTCCCTCTTCACCGGCTACCGCCGAACCGAGTATCGGTACGACGACGGGAGCGATTCGGAGATCGTGATGAAGTGGAAGGGGCTGGTGGCGGGAATTCAGCTGGAGTTCTGACGAGCTGTTCTCCGCGTTCAATCCCCCCCCCGCTGTGTATCGAGCACGGTTCGGACTCGACGGGCGAGTTCAGCCGCCGGTCCGGTACCCCAGTAGTGCACGAAGAAGTAAGCGGGGGACTCACCGATCATGTGGTTGTGAAGAGCGACCACATGGATGTCGGCCAGGCGGAGCGCGCGGAGCACCGGGTCGACCTCAGAGGCGATCATGGCGAAGTCGCCATCCACGGCGGCGTGCGCGTCGCTCCCCGAGAACGCCGCCCACGTGGAGAGCCCCATGGAACCCCCGAACTCCCCGCCGCCCATCATCGCGCTCCGTCCGAACGAGACCTTCACCACTCCCGAGTTCACACGCGCCTCTCCCCCGAGCACCGCACCGATCTTTTCGGCATCGAGCGGGCCGGGGGTGGGAATCGCCCCCGAGAACCGGGTCGCCGGCGTCGGCGCCGCGCTCCGCACCGAGCGCACCGCCTCCCAGAGGGCGCGGACCCCGGTCGCGAGCGCCTCGGTGCCTCCCCGACCGCCGATGTGCATGAAGTAGACCTTCGGCTCATCGAAGAAAAAATGGTTGTGGAGTGCGGTGATCGTGAGCCCGTGGGCGAAAGCCGCATCGATCGCCGCGTCTACCTCGTCCTGGAAGAGAACGGTATCGCCCATCACCATCGCTCGCTCGCCCATCGGTGAGAACGCGGCCCAACTGGTGAGGCCCGCCGGGGGTGCGAAGGGCATGCCGTCCACGCGAACGGCAACGTCGTCGCGCGGCCAAGTGACGCGGACCACACCGTCCGGGGAGGTCTGGGCTGCGGCTCCGACCCAGCGTCCGATCGCGTCGGCGTCGAGGGATCGGCGGGATGGGTGGCCTCGGATGGAGAGATCGTCGAACTGGGTCCGGGCATCCGCCTTCGTCCAGAGCCCGATTCGTCCCTCCCCGCCGAAGGTGCTGTCGTGGGCATCCAGGCTCTTCGAACCATCGAGAGAGCACTCGATATGGTCACCGCGCATCGTGATCCCCATGGTGTGCCATGCGGCATGGTCGAGAGCGACGGTTGCGCTCCCGAGGAGATGTCGGCGACCCGCTTCGACCCGGTACACCCGGAAGTTGTCCTCGAGGGGATTGTAGCGGGCCAGGTAGTAGTTCTGTGCGTCCCGCGCCCGCCAGATCAGTCCTCCCCCTTGGTCCTCCCGGCCGGCGATCGCTCGCAGTCGCACGGTGAGATCACACTCCGCGATCGCTTGCGACTCGATGACGAGCACGTTGAACGCCGACGAACGACTCTCGGCGGATTGAGCAAGCACATGGGATCCGCTCGTCGCCGTCTCATCCTTCGCCACCGCCCAGCTGCCCGTCGCCGCGGTGAATCCCGAGGGCAGGGCACCGGGATCGGTGTCGTCGAACTGCCACTGCATTTCCTGAGCGAGAGCGGACGAGCAGCAGCAGGAGGCCACTAGTGCGAGTGGGATGATCCGGAGCATCAGGGCGATCCCTTCACGGGGGTGGAGTGGGTCGGACCGTCCCATCGGAGTCCCCGACCATCACTTTGGAGAGCTCAGTATGACGCTGGCCCACGGACGAGGCCACGGATCGCCACCCAAACCAGCCGCACCCCTGCCCGTCGAGGATCGGCCTCGGCCCCGCAACGCAGCAGATGGTGCCTCATGAAGATGGGACTGGCTCGCCGAAGGTGATGCCTGTCCCGGACGTTCGCTCGCTGATCCACCAATATTTCAACAAGGCAGTCGTGCGGGACCATTCGGAGTATCGGCGAGCGGCCGGGACAGGCATCACCTGCGGCGAGCCAGTCCCATCACCCGATTACCCGATTACCCGACACAGAGGGCTTCGAGGAGGTACCGGATGCAAGACGCAGGGTCGAGGTCGACCGCAGGCGGAGCATCGCCCCGTTGAGGATCGGCCTCGGCCCCGCAACGCAGCAGATGGTGCCTCATCGAGATGGGTGATGGGATGATGGGACTGGCTCGCCGAAGGTGATGCCTGTCCCG
>JAQBGV010000103.1:0-8987 GCA_032128395.1 Planctomycetota bacterium
CTACTCGACCGAGAGCATTCTGGTGCACGAATTCGCCCACGCGATCCACGAGATGGCGATGTGCACTCTCGACCCGACCTTCGATGACCGCCTGAAGCAGGTGTACGGACATGCGATGGAGGAGAAGCTCTGGGATGGCACCTACGCGGCGACGAACGAGAAGGAATACTTCGCGGAGGCGACACAGTCGTGGTTCGACACGAACCGCGAGGACGACGCGGTCCACAATCACGTCGACACGCGCGACGAACTCCGCGCCTACGACCCGCGTGTCGCCGCACTGTGCGCCGAGGTGTACGGCGATCTCGAATGGCGCTACGTCCCGCCGAGCGAGCGTGACCGCCTCGAGCACTTCGAGGGCTTCGACCGCGCGACCGCCCCGAAGTTCGTCTGGCCCGAGGAGAAGCGCCGGGCGTTCGATGAGCACCAACAGGAGAGTCGTGATGACCGGCATTCGGGAGCGACCGACGAACCGGCGAAATGGCAACGATTCGATACGGGCACTGGCGCCCTCCTCCTCTCGGTCTGTTTCGTGAACGGGAGTACCGGCTTTGCGGTCGGCGGGAACCGGGAGGACGACCCGTCGGTGTTGGTGCGGACCAAGGACGGGGGGCGGACGTGGGAGCGCATCCCGCTCGAGTCGAACTCGCGCCTCTACGCCATCCACTTTCCCACTCCCGAGGTGGGGTATGCCGTGGGGATCCATCAAACTGTGGTCAAGACGATCGACGGGGGCGAGAGCTGGCAGATGGTGTCGACCGAGATCGATGGTTGGTACGCATCCGTGCACTTCACCACCGAGGAGACCGGCTTCGTCGTCGGTGGGGACCAGGCAGGAAAGGGCCTCCTCATCCGGACCACGGATGGCGGCAAGACCTGGAGACACCTCGACCTTCCGAAAAAGGACGATCCGTTCGAATCGTTCCGGGACGTCTTGTTCGTCTCGAAGACCACAGGATTTGTCGTTGGCCAGAACGGTGTGATCCTCAACACGATCGACGCGGGAGAGAGTTGGACCGCTCAGACCTCCGGGTCGGACACGTGGCTCCGTTCCATCGGGTTCATCGATGACAAGATCGGCTTCGTCGTCGGGACCGAGGTGCTCCTCAAGACCGTGGACGGGGGTCAGGTCTGGAGCCCACTCGCGAAGGGTCGGTTCGGAAAACTGAACGACGTCGTGTTCCTGGATGCTGATCGCGGATACATCGCGGACTTCAGTGGCAACATCCTGGAGACGGTGGACGGTGGAGAGACCTGGAGCGTGGCGATCTCTCCCCATGACCCTCGCGATAACGTCGGATCCTTCCACTTTCCGACCTCGACGGTCGGCTATTCCTCCGCTGCGAACGGTATCGTGCTCAAGATCGAGTTGCCGAAGTAGGATCGGCGCCGATGAACATCTGGGCGTGAGATCGTCTCTACCGCGCCTTCTCCACCGTCTCCACCTCCACCGTGAAGTCTTGGCGGAGGAAGCGGCAGGTGCCTCCCTCCCCCTCGCACACCGGGTAGGTCGCGAAGCCGCGGAGTGTCGTTCGGCCCGGCTCGAGTCCGCTCGGAGGGGTGATCTCGCACTCGAGCGCGCGCAGTTCGGTGCTCTCGACTTGTTTCGCCCGTGGGGCGAGCTGCACTTGGGGGGTGATCTTCCAACCGTTCGGAACCTCGAACCACAACGCGAGGGGGCCGACCTCGTTGTTCCAGTGGACCTCTCTCTTTTCGTCGGGGCGGAAGAGGAGATGCATGCGCACCGGGGCTCCCGCCTCCGCGCGCGCCGGCGCGAGGGCCGGTTCGATCTGGACGAAGTGCAGCTCGTCGCGTGGGAGCTTCCCATCCGGATCGGGGTGCTTCATCGCCTCTCGCACCCCCGCCGCCTCCTTCGGTCCGATCCGCTCGGAGTCGGTCAGTCGTGCGATGAGGGTGACCGGCGTCTCGCCGCGGGCGGAGATGTCGGCTCTCGCCTGCTCGACCCAGTCGTAGAACGGGTACGGCTTCGCGAGTTGGGGGCCGTACTGCTGGATCCGCCGGCGCCAGATGTAGTTTCCTGGGGTCCGGTCGAGCGCGTCGGTCCAGGCGGTGACCGCGGCGGAGAAGTCGTCCGAGTGCCGGTTCTCGGTCTCGTACCGGCGACGGAGTGCGACACCGAGCCGGAAATGCGCCGCGGCGTCGTTCGGATCGAGCTGGATCGACCGTGAGTACGCGTCGATCGCCTCGCTCGGCTCTCCCCAGAGGAACGCGGCGTCGCCGAGGTCGCGCCAGCGGCGCGCGTCCTCTCCAGCGCCGCTCTGCAGCTGGTCACGATCGGGGATCACGGCGGCCGGGGGCGCTCCGGAGTCGGGGAACTCCTCGGCGAGGAACTTCTCGAGGGGGTCGGCACTTCGCGCGATCCCCCGCACGACGCCGTGTCGATCGACGAGCACGTGGATCGGGACCACGGTCACCCCGAGAAGGTCCAGCGAGTCGACGACCACCGGCCACTCCATCTGCTGCCACTGCTGGAAGAGACGGGTCCGGTCGGGGTGCTGCTCCTGGACGATGCCGATCGTGTTCAGCTTTCCTTCCTCGCGCAGTTTCGCGGTCTCGCGGTGCCACCCGGGCACCTTGCGACGACAGCCCGCTCACCAGGCGGCGTAGATGTGGAGCAGGGTCGGCTTCCCGTCGATCAGATCGTAGAGCGGCACCGGCGCACCGCCCTCGATCCGCGGGAGCAGCCAGTTCGGCAATCGTGCACCCACCTCGAGCGTCGCCTCGGGGAACGACCAACGATCCCCGAGATCGGAACCGCCGCCGCCGCTGAGCAGGGCGAGGGAGAGTGGAATCGCGAGCATCGTGCCTCCTGTCAGAGTCGAGCATCGTCGGGCGGAAGGAGGGAACGGTCAAGTGCGCACCGCGCCCTGCGTCCGGCCAAGGAGGGCAACCGGCCACCCTCCGCGCCGGGGATTGACGGCCGCCCGAGTTTCGAATAGTCGTGCCGTGGTGGCCGACGAGCTGCTGTGGGCGATGTGCCGTTTGGGCACAGGGGTGGGTCCATTTCCCCGAGGCAGGAGAACCGAGCGATGTCGACCGAGACTCGAGATCCGTCACCAGGCGACAGGACAGCGGGGAGCGCGGACGGGGCGAGAGGTCTGGTCGGTTCGGTCTTCGACCTGTCGTTCCAGTCGATGGTGACGCCGAAGCTGATCCGGATGCTGTTCGTGCTCCTTTGCGTGCTCCAGATGATCCCCGTGTTGGGGGGGGTGATCACCGCGTTCACCGCCGGTCCCGTGGTCGGCGTCTTGGCGCTCATCCTCGCGCCGGTCGTCTACCTGATCGCAGTGCTCTTCGTGCGGATCTACCTCGAACTCATCATCGTCGTTTTCCGCATCTACGAGACGCTGCGCGACCGGCCGCTCTGACAGCGTTACTTCCAGAGCTGCGGCAGAGGAAGCGAGGGAACGGTCTACTCAATCCGTGTTCGGAGATGAGTTGCCGTTCTCCGAGTCCTCCCCGAAGTCGAAGCTCAGCAGGTACTGCGCGCCCCAGACGGGGTAGTGAACCACGGTGCGATAGGCGACGAACTCCTCCGGATCCCACCCCTGGAGTTCGAAGAGGGTAGAGGTCAGATCGGCGTTTCGCTTCCACGCCTCTGTGCCGACGCGTCCGAGGCCGACCCCCAGGTACTCGAGCGGCGGGCGATCGGGGAGCCGGTCGAACCAGCGATCTTCCGGTCGATCGACGACTGCGTGCCCCTGCTCGCTGCGCATCGTGTCCCCCACCCGACCGCGAGCTGCGATCGAATATGCATCGACCGCTGCGACACTGCGCTGGGCCATCGAGCGGTGGAGGTGGGCCTGGAGGATCAGGGTCCTCGCGGGGCCTTCGGAGATCAGCGAACAGAACTGCGTGCGGGGCGCGTGGACGAGTGGGCTCGGAACTCCCTTGAACTGCGTCCCCAGCACCAGATCGACGGGCCCGGTCGTCGTCACTTCCGGATCGATGAGCAGAGGCACGCGACCCCCGAATTGCCGCGCTAGGAACGGCGGGGAGGGCTGTGTGCAGAACTCCTCGAGGAGCCCGAGAGGAGAGGTCCAGGCGCCCTCTCGGATCGGGCGTGGAATCATCGCTAGCGGGTCGTCCTGAGTACCGCCGAAAGCGTAGGTCTGCACGGGACAGAGGGGAAGACAACCCAACTGGCGACGCAGGCCGATCAGGCCCATCGCGGTCACGCAGTCGATTCGGTCCGGGTCATCGTCGAGGGGTCGGTACAGGAACGTGGCCACTTGGGTTGCGAGCTCACGTCGAGTGAGGAGGCGCTGCGCTTCGAACGCCGCCTGTCTCCGCGTCAAGACTTCGCTCGGGTCCGGATCGCCGGCGTGCTCGAGGCGAACTGCTCGATCCGAGTTCAGAGCTTCGACCAACTGGGCCTGGCTTCCCCCCACCGCGTCGATCAAGCGAGCGTACCCTGCGACCGCCGCTTCGCTTCCCTCGATGAGTGCCCGCTCCATCCGCAACCGCCGTGCGGCCGCGGTCACCTGCCGTAGCCCGCGCACGCCGGGAAAGAAGGGGAGCGCGTCGAGCGCATCGGACGTGCGGTGCCGCACTCCGCGGAGCAGGCGCTGGCAGACCGGGGGCGTGACTCGTAGGTACTCGGCGACCGCCGCGATCGTGCGCGTTTCGAGGGGTAGCGCACCGAGGAGTAACCCGAGTTCGGAGCGCAGATGCTCCGAGACCCGACGGGCGGTCTCTCGCTGCTCATCGCTCAGGGCGGGCTGGGTGGAGACGATCACTGGGTCCTCCGGAAGGGATCGAGAAATCGGGATCTCGGTCGACGAGCCCGAGGTTATCCCCCCAGATGCGGCGATGCAAGGAATCTAGAAATAATCTCAGAAGAGTCTTGCGAGACTGTCGGTGGCCGCTACTCTGTGAGGATCGGCTTTCGGAGAGCAGGTGTTTCCCGCGAGACACCTGCGGTGGCGAGAGCCAAAATAGGGGAAGCGAGGATGAGCATGAACAGAACAACGCAGCGCGGAGTGGAGAAGTCAGGAGCGGTAGGACTCATCGTGGGAGTCCTGATTCTCGGGTTCGTGAGCTTTGCGCCGACGAGCGTCTCTGCGCAGACCACCACCTTCGTGATGCCGATCCAACCCGGGGTGATGGACGGCAGCGTCGTCTTCATCACCCTGGTCGGTCCCCCCGACGAGGGATGGATCACAGGCGTCACGATGAACCTCACCTTCGAGGCGACCGGGACCTTCGATGCGGGAGTTCTCGAGCTCGACGTCTCCCCCCCGGTCGAGCCGAATTTTCCGGAGTGGGTGGTCGTCGGATCGGACCTCGGTTGGTCCGGGCAGGGGACCTTCACGGCGAGCGTCTCGACCACCAGCCTCAACGGCCACATGGTGATGAGTCCTTTGGGGGGAAGCTTCTGGAATCTCGACATCCACCCACTCTTCTCCGTCGGGGGCGGAGTCTGGGGCAACTTCACGAACTCGGAAATCATCGTGGAGTACAGCCTGACCCCTCCGAGCGCCGATCCGGAACTCACCCGCGGCGACAGCAACGACGACGGCATGGTCAACATCGCGGACGCGGTGTTCCTGCTCTCGTCGCTGTTCCCGACCGGGGCCGGGGTCGATTTGCCGTGCGAGGACGCGGCGGATGCCAACGACGATGGCACACTGAACATCGCGGACGCGATCGCCACGCTCCAGTCGCTCTTCGGCAGTCCGCCCGCTCCGCTCCCCTCCCCGACCTCCTGCGGAGTGGACCCGAGCGCCGATGCGCTGGGCTGCGACGTGGGCACGTCTTGTCCGTAGCTGAGCAGTAACACGGCCTGACGAGCGGCCGGGCCACTGGCCCGAAGAACGAAAGAGCCCCCCGGGCGGCGCTGCGCCGCCCGGGGGGCTCCAGACTTCAGAGTTTCAGGATCGGGTCGCTAGTGCTAGTAGCCCGAACCCTTCTTGCTCTTCTTCTTCTCCGCCTTGTACTTCTCGAGGACCTCTTTGATCTGATCTGCCAGCGGTCCCTCGGCGAGCTTCACCGCCTTGTCCTGGATCTTGATCGCCTCGTCGAGATTGCCGGTCTCGTAGTACACCCGAGCGAGGGTGTCGAGAATGGCGCCGTTCTCCGACTTGGTCAGCTTGTCCGCCTGCTTCGCGGCCTTCATCGCGAACTTGAGATCGCGGGTCTGGACATTGGCGTCGTCGACGACGGTCCAGGCGATCTGGTTCAGGATTTCGGCGTTGTCCCAGACTTGGTCGAGGAACTTCTTTCCGTAGGTATACGCCTCCTCATCCTGGTGAGCGGACATCAGGAGGATGCTCCACTTCTGAAGGCCGAGGTCGACGTTCGTCGGGTACTTTTCGATGCCGTCGTCGAGGAACGCGAGGATGTCGTTCCAGTTTCCGGACACCTTCGCCTTGGCGGCGAGTCCCTTGAGCTCCTTCATCAGCTTGTTGACGCTGAGGTCGCTCGCGAACTCCTTCGACGCCTTCTCCAGATCCCAGGATCCGTCGAGGATCTGCTCGAGCGGCTTGTCCATGGACATCGGAGACCCGACCCACTGAAGTTTGCCACCGGAGATGATGAAGGTGGCCGGGATCCCGTTCTGGCCGGCGGCCAAGAAGATCTCGTTCATCACGGACTTGTCGGGGTCGGTCGCGACGGTGAACGACATCGCCTGCGACCAGGTCTTGTCTTCGATCCCGCTCTTCTTCTCGAGGAAGGTCCCGACCGTCTCGACCTCCTCATTGCTGAGGGCGAGGAACGTGACCTTGTCCTTGTACGCCTTCGCAAGTTTGCTCAAGTGCGGCACGGCACTCTTGCAGGGGCCTCACCAGGTGGCCCAGAACTCCAAGACGTACGTGCCTTCCTTGCTGAACTGATTCACGGCGTCACCCTGGAAGAAGTGGGCGACGTCGATCGCGGGGACCGTGTCCCCCACCATGAGGTCGTCACCCGCGAACGCCGGTAAAGTGGCGCAGCTCGCGAGGAGGACCGCGGCGGTCAACGTGCGGCGCATGTTCATCCCCTCCTGTTTCTGGCCCCGGTCGTTCTTCGCCGGGGCGTGCGGATCCCTCTGGGCTTCTGAGCTTCGAAAGAACTGGTCCATTCTGCGCCGGTCCGGCGGGTTGGGCAACCAGTCCCCGTCTCCTAGTTCCCGCGCCCCTCGCTCACTTCGATGTCACCGTGGCGGACCTTGAGGTGCACCTGGGGTGCTCCCGCGGCCACCGGGGAGCTATTTCCACCTGCGAGCAGGACGGGGAGGGGGCAGGAGATCTCCCCGTACTTCTGGTCGATGAAGAGCGCGGGATGGAGGCCTCCCGGGAGGCGGATCTCCAGGTTGGAGAAACTGGTCTCGGCCTCGACGTGACGGATCACCGGGCCGGTCAGGGTGATGTCGATCCGCCCGTGGGAGTTCTCGACCTTGACCCGCTCCCCCCCGGACTCGAGCTGGAGCCCGGCGAAGCTGGTCTCCGCGTCGACCTCACCGACGATCGATCGCGCCTCGATCGAGCCGTGGGAGTTTCGCAAAGTCGCGTCCCCTCCGACCCCGTCGACGATCAGATTCGAGAAGCTGGTCTTTGCGGTCAAGGTCCCGTCGACCCGCTCGATGCTCAGTTTGCCGTGCGAGTTCTCGACTTCGAGCGAGCCGCGCACCCCGGTGATCCGCGCGGCAGCGAACGAAGTCTCGGCGACGAGGTCGCCGGTGACCGTGTCGACCACCACTTCTCCGTGAGAGTTCTGCAATTCGCCGCCGCCGATCCGCGTGGCGGTGAGGTCATTGAAGGAAGTCTTCCACTCTACCGAGTCCGAGAGGTCCACGAGCTCGATCGAACAGTGGGAGCAGTCGCCGCTGACCTTCCCCGAGATTCCTCGCACCTCGACGCCCCCGAAGCTATTTCGAACGAGGACTCGAGTCATGACCGGGACGTGCACGGTCAGCTCCGACTCGACGCCGCGCAATTTCGATCCGGGGTCCTCGGGAAGGACGAGCTGGAATCGATGCGCGCCTGCACTTTCAGTGCGCTCGAGCGTGATCTCAGTGAGGAAACGCTCGGCGTCCTCTGCGGTCTTTCCCCAGCAGGAGAGTTTCCACTCGAACGAGGGATCGCCCGCCGCGACGAGCACTTTCACCTCGCCGAAGCGTTGATCGATCTCGATCGAGGTCATGGTGGCGGGGAGCGATCCGGTCTCGGGGCGCGAGCGCAGCTCACCGGCCTTGTCGAAGGAGTATCCGCTCGTATGCATGACCGAATGGAACCCGCAGGACGAGAGCAAGAGGACGGCGAGAAGTGACAGAAATCGCATGGGGACCTCCAGGGGGATCATCGGTGGGCGGTCGGGGATGGTAGCGGCAGATCCGGGGGAGGGCAACGGCCCGATCACCGAAGAATGGGACAAGACACTAGGACCGATCATTCCCCAGCCCGAACTGCAGCCGATACAGCCGCGCGTAGATCCCGTCCTTCGCGATCAGGGCGTCGTGGTCGCCGACCTCGCGGAGCTCGCCGTGATGAAAGACGAGGATCTTGTCGGCGTTTCGGATCGTCGAGAGGCGATGGGCGATGATCACGCTGGTGCGGCCCTCGGTCAATTTGCCGAGAGCGCTTTGGATCAGCGCCTCGGTCTCGGAGTCGAGGCTCGCCGTCGCCTCGTCGAGGACCAGGATCTCCGGCTCTCCGGCGAGCGCGCGGGCGAAACTGATCAGCTGCCGTTCTCCGCTCGAGAGGGTGCGGCCCCGCTCCTTCATCACCTCGTCGAATCCGTGCGGCTGACGATCGATCAGACGGCCGGCGTTCACCTGCTCGGCCGCCCAGCGGAGCCGGTCTCGTCCGAGATTGCGATCGAAATCGATGTTGTCGGCGATGCTGCGCGACAGCACCGCGACGTCCTGGAGCACTAGACCGAATCGCGTGCGATGAGTGTCCGGCGCGAACTCCCGCAGGTCGACGCCGTCGATGGTGACGCGCCCCCGGTCGGGGTCGTAGAAGCGCAGGAGAAGGTTGACCACG
>JAQBGV010000104.1:0-17024 GCA_032128395.1 Planctomycetota bacterium
GGTCGGGCCGGAGATCCCGAGAAACCGTTCGTGGAGTTCCGCGATCGTCCCATCGTCGACGAACGCGACCTCGACCGCGCCGCTGGTCTCCTCGACCGCGAGCGCGAAGCGCACGAGTGCGGTGACGGCTTCGAAGTCGATGGGGAGGAGTCTCTGGCGATTCGCGATCTCGACCCGTGGTGGGGAGTCGGGAGTCACCGGCGCGGGGGCGTGATGGCCGGGGCGGGCACCGTTTCCACGGTGGTCGCGTTCTCTGCTCCGTCGCCACCGCCCTCGGACGGTGTCTCGTGGCCAGATCCGCCGGAAGGCGCGGGGGCCTTTGACGATCCCGAGGCGGATTGCGGTCCGTTCTGCCGGTCGCTCGACTTCTTGTCCTTCGGAGTGACCGGTTTGCCGCCACCCGATTTCCCGGAGCCCTTGCGATGGCCTCCGTCCTCGTCGGGATAGCGGATCCGACCGTGGTAGATCGCAGCGAGGACCCGGACGAAGGCGTCCTCGATCCGACCGAGGTCTCGCATCGTCAACTCGCACTCGTCGAGTTCGCCCTGCTCCATCCGCAAGTGGATGATCTTGCGGACATGCTGGCGGATGCGGGCGGGGGTCGGCTCGGAGAGGACCCGAGAACTCGCCTCGACCGAGTCGGCCAGCATCAGGATCCCCGCCTCGCGGAAGGTTGGCTTCGGCCCCGGGTACCGGAACGCTTCACGCGTGCGCTCGCGCTGCCCTTCGCTCGTGCAGTCTTCGGTCTGCTCGCTCTGCTTGATCTTCTTGTTGTAGAAGAATTCGACGACCGAGGTGCCGTGGTGCATCGGAATCATGTCGATGATCGGCCGCGGGAGCTTCTCCTCGTTCGCGATCCTGATCCCGTCCTTCACGTGGGCGATGACGACCAAGCGCGACATCTCCGGCGAGAGACGGTCGTGGATGTTCTCCCCCGTCTGCATGTTCTCGACGAAGTAGAGCGGTTTCATCATCTTGCCGATGTCGTGGTAGAGCGCGGAGACCCGGGCGAGCAGGCTGTTCGCGCCGATGCTCCCCGCCGCTTCTTCGGCGAGCTGCCCGACCATCGACGAATGTTGGAACGACCCCGGAGCGAGCAGGGCAAAGTCCTTGAGCAGCGGTCGGTTCGTGTCGGCGAGCTCGATCAGCCTCATGTCGGTGCTGACATCGAAGATCCGCTCGACGTACGGCAGCATGCTGGTGACGAGGATCCCCGAGATCACGCCGTTCAACAGGCCGTGCGCCGGGTGCCCGATGTCGACGAACTGCCGGAAGAGCGCGAAGTCCATCAATTGGTTCGTCTGCAGGAAGAGAATCGCGACGAACTGCGCGAGGCCACTCATCAGCCCGATCGTCACCAACCGGGTCCGGGTCCGGATCCGGTGGACCCCGAGGATCGCCACCAGACACCCGAGGAACTGCGCGACCACGAGCGTGGTGGCATCATCGGGGAGCGCGAACTTCAACTCCAAGGGGTGCGCCTGGTAGTACGCAGCGTCGGTCCAGACCATCAGCCCGAAGAGGATCAGCACCGCACCGATCGAGTGGACCGCGACTCGCCCCGTGTAGATCAGGGCGAGGGTCATCGCGAGGACCGGGAAAGGGACCAGGTAAGCCGGTGCCCACTGCTGGAAGAGGAGGACTCGGGACGTGACGAGGGCAAAGGTGATCAGGAGGAAGTACTGCCGGAACCGGGGGCCCGGAACCAGGATCTCGCGGTGGAAAGTCCTTATCAGCAGGAACATCACCGCGTGGACGATCACGACGATGCCGAAGAGGGCGACCACCTTGTCCCTCTGCTCTTGGGTGTCGAGATCCTTGAGGCGGTTCGCGGCGACGATGGCAGTGACGAAGACGACGTGGAATGCGAGGAAGAAGAGCCGGAGGAGCCGCCGAGAGGTGGCACGCTCCTGCTCCAGGGCGCCGCTCTTCGTGAGCTGACGTCCGAAGGAGAGCCGTTGCCAGCTCTTGCGCTTCTTACCGTCGCCGAAAGGGCCCATGGTACCTTTCCGCCCCGGGATCCGAGACTCGGTCGGCGGGAACCCCGAGTCGAGTGGATCCGCCGGTGCGTGGCCATTCTCCCGGAGCCCCCGCGCGATGCCAGCCCGTCTGGCGGGCCGCGGAGATCCCACCTCGCCAAAGCCCGGGATCGCAGAATTTGAAGTCTAGGATGATGATCGGGCCTCGCGCCGGCTGGGTTTACCTCCGGGTGACGCAGATCCCTCCTCGTGGCGCTCGTAGGCCTCCACGACCTTCGAGACCAGCGGATTGCGCACGATGTCCTCAATTCCGAGTTCGATCCACGTAATCCCCTGAATTTGCTTGAGGATACGACGCGCATGGATCAGCCCGGAGTGGACCCCGCGGGGAAGATCGACCTGGGTGATGTCGCCCGTGACGACGATCCGAGAATCGTGCCCCATCCGGGTCAGGAACATCTTCATCTGGGCGACGGTCGTGTTCTGGGCCTCGTCGAGGATGATCCAGGCGTTGTTCAGGGTCCGGCCTCGCATATAGGCGAGCGGGACCACCTCGATGATCTCCTTCTCGGAGTATCTGCGGAGTTGCTCGTAGTCGAGGATATCCCCGAGCGCGTCGTAAAGCGGTCTCAAGTAAGGATTTACCTTCGCCTGGAAGTCCCCCGGCAAGAATCCGAGCTTCTCCCCTGCCTCGACCGCCGGCCTGCACAGGATCAATTTCCGGACATCGCCTCGCTTCAAGGCCTCGATCGCCATGCGCACCGCGAGATAGGTCTTCCCCGTCCCGGCCGGGCCGATCACGAGGACGATCGGGGAGCGGTCGAGAGCCCGGATGTACGGGAGTTGCCCCGGGGTGCGGCTCAGGGTGGCGAGATCGGTCTGGGCCTTCTCGGCGGGCAAGCGGGTCCGGGGGTCCGGTTTCGAGCCTGATTCCTGTGCGGAGCCCGCTGAGGGCGGGGACGCGGGTGCCTCGCGCCGAAGCGCATCGGGTTCGGAGAAGGGAAGGTCCATCGCCTCGGAGGCGCTATGCCGGGCACGTTCCGCATCGGCGAGGAGGAGCTCGGGGGTGGGTCCCCCGTCCCTGACCGAAATCAACATCGAGTCGACCAGCGCGCGGGCCTTGATGACCGCCTCGTCTTCGCCACTCAGCTCGAGGGCCCGCCCGCGCGCGACCGCCTGGACCCCGCAGAGTTCACGGAGCGATCTCAGGTTGCGGTCCTGGACCCCGAGGACCCGCATCGCCTCGTCATCATCGCGGAACCGGATCAGCTGTTCCATGCGACCTCTCCCCACTGGGTGATGGCGAGCATCACCGGTCCGGCGAGCAAAAGACTGTCGAGCAGATCGAGAACACCCCCGAAGGCAGGGATGAGCCCGCCGGAGTCTTTCACCCCGGCCGCACGCTTGAGATACGACTCGAGAAGATCGCCGAATTGCCCGGCGACGCCGATCCCGAGCCCGACCCCAGCCGCCCAGGGATACCCGAGGGGTGCGGTCGCGTCGAGGGCGACCACCGCCAGGGCGCACACGATCCCCGCCGCGATCCCCCCCAGCGAACCCTCCCGAGTCTTGTTCGGCGAAATCTTGGCAAGTGGGGTCTTCCCCCACTTCCGCCCGATGAGGTAGGCCCCGCTGTCATTCGCTTTGACCACCAGCACGAGGAAGATCAGCCCCCCCACCCCCCAGCGGGTCCCCGCACTGAGTTCGAGGAGGCACGCGAGGGGGAGCCCGATGTAGAGAGCACCGAACAGCGCGGTGCCGGCCTCTCGAATCACCTCGGGGTCCGGCGCCTCCCGGAAGCACAGGATCACCAAGAACCCCGGCGAGAGCGCGAGGAGATAGAACTCGATTTCCAAGTGCCCGGTGTCGCTGAGCGACAGCGCCACTGTTCTCGCTCCGAGCATGCCGACGAGGAGCAGCGTCGCGCCGACCTCGAGTCGACGCGGCAGCTTGAACATCCGAGAGAATTCGCCGATCGCTCCCAAGCCGAACACGGCCGCGAGGATCCCCACCCCGATGAGACCATCGGTGCTCTGGTCCCAGAGGAGCAGGCCGATGACGGCACCGAGGATCGGGATCCCGAATGCGAAGCGTTGGTGGAGGACGGTCACGCGGTTTCCGGCTCCCGCCCTCGAGCGGGGATCCCCCCGTACTTCCGCCGCCGGTTGCGATACGCCTCGATCGCTTCGTCGAATCGATCGGGGCCGAAGTCGGGCCAAGGGCAGGGTGCGAAGTACAACTCGGAGTAGCTGATCTGCCAGAGCAGGAAGTTGGAGACGCGCTGTTCCCCGGCGGTACGGACGAGGAGATCCGGATCGGACATCGATGGTTCGTAGAGCCGCGCCTCGAGATCGGACTCGTCGATGGCCGCTGGGTCGAGTTCGCCGCGACCGCACGCCTCGGCGAGGGCACGGGCGGCATCGACGAGCTCGCTGCGGCTGCCGTAGTTGATCGCGAGCCGAAGGATCAATCCGCCGTTGGCCGCGCTCTCCCGTTCCGCCCGCGCGAGGTCTTCCCGCACGGCGACGGGGAGTTCACCGAGCCGGCCGATGAATCGGAGCCGCACCCCGAGCTCGTCGAGCTCCGAGCGATCGCGGTGCAGGTAGAGGCGCAGGAGCTCCATCAACCCTTCGACCTCCTCGGGGGGGCGACGGCGGATGTTCTCGGTGGAGAGTGCGTAGCAGGTCAGCTCTTCGACTCCGATCGCGATGGCACGTCTGGTCACCGCGCGCAGGGTCTCCGCTCCCTGCTCGTGTCCCCGCGCGCGAGCGAGCCTGCGCGCCTCGGCCCAGCGGCCGTTCCCATCCATGATCAGCGCGACATGTCGGGGGACCGCGTCGTCCCGAGTCGCGTCGTCGGTGCGGGCAGAGTTCAACGCACCGCCCCGAGATAGGTATGAAACGGCTCGAAGAGGACCGTCTCGTCGCGCCGTCGTCCGGTCGACAAGATCGAGACCGGGATGTCGGTCGCCCCTTCGAGGCGATCGAGGAAGGGGCGGAGCGCCGAGTCGGTCACGTCCTCCCACCCGGGCCAATCCTCGACGACCGGCTCGAGTCGAGAGAGGTCGTCAGCGTGGAAGGGGAAGGTGTCGATCTCGCGCCCGTCGAGCCGGTAGCTCACCACCACGGGCACCGTCGGCCGACCGGAGAGCACGTCGGCCTTGGTCAGGGCGATCGAGTCGAGATCGTTGATCAAGATCGAGTAGCGGAGAGCGGGGACATCGAGCCACCCGACGCGACGAGGACGGCCGGTCGTCGCCCCGAACTCGCTCCCGGCTTCGCGCAGCTGTTCCGCGGCGTCTCCGTGGATCTCGGAGGGGAACGGACCTTCTCCGACTCGGGTCCAATACGCCTTCGTCACGCCGACGACGTGGTCGATCTTCCGCGGGGAGAATCCGGTGCCGGGTCCGATCCCGAGGAAGCTCGGGCTCGAGCTGGTCACGAACGGGTAGGTCCCGAAGTCGAGGTCCAAGAGCGAGCCTTGTGCCCCCTCGAAAAGGAACCGCTCCCCCCGCATGTGACGCTCGACGAGGAGCAGCTGGGTGTCGACGATCCGTTCCCCGAGTCGGTCGCGCACCTGCCTGCAGAGGGCGATCGACTCCTCGATCGCTTCGGCGGGGATGTCGAGACCACGGGCGCGCTCGGCGAGGTGACGTGGCAGGGTGTCCTCGATGAACTCTCTTCGCAGCACGTCGCCGAGACGCAAACCTCGCCTGGACGACTTGTCCTGGTACGCGGGACCGATCCCCCGGAGCGTCGTCCCGATCTTGCGGCCATCGCCGGCCTCACGGGAGCGGTCGAGCGCGGTGTGGTGCGGCAGGACCAGGTGCGCGCGGTCGGAGATGAAGAGCCGCTCGATCGCATCCGCCGGGACGCTCTCGATCTCCTCGAGCAATCCTCGGGGCTCGATCACCATCCCGTTGCCGAGCACCGCGGCGACCCCGTCGTGCAGGATTCCCATCGGGAGATGGTGGAACACCTGCTTCACTTCGCCGACGTACACGGTGTGGCCCGCGTTCGCCCCACCCTGGAATCGCACGACAGCGTCGACCCCGGAGGAGAGGACATCGACGATCTTTCCCTTGCCTTCGTCGCCCCAGTTCAGGCCGACGACGCAAATATGGCGCATGTGTACGGCTCCGGATCTATCGATCAACCCCGGGCCCGTGCCCGGGCCCGACCTTGTTCGTGACTACTTTTTTCGAATCTCCGTCCGCCCCCCCATGTACGGCACCAAGGCCGCGGGGATCCGGACCGAGCCGTCCGCCTGCTGGTTGTTCTCCAGGATCGAGATCAACACCCGCGGAGTTGCGATCACCGTATTGTTCAGGGTGTGGCAGAAGCGCATCTTCCCGTCGGCGTCGCGGTATCTGAGATTCAGGCGGCGCGCCTGGAAGTCGTAGAAGCGACTCGCGGAGTGGGTCTCTCCCCACCCTCGGGATGGCATCCAGCACTCGATGTCGAACTTCTGCGCCTGACCTTGGCCGAGGTCGCCGGTGCAGACATCGACGACCCGATACGGGAGCTCGAGCTGCTGGAGGATCTCCTCGGAGTTCTGCAAGATCTCCCGGTGGTGCTCGATCGACACATCCCGATCGGCGCGACAGATCACCACCTGCTCCACCTTGTTGAACTGGTGGATCCGGTAGAGGCCCTTGGTGTCGCGCCCCGCCGCCCCCGCCTCTCGTCGATAGCAGGTCGAGTACCCGGCGTAGCGGAGAGGCAGATCTTTCTCGTCGAGGACTTCGTCCATGTGGTACGCGGTCACCGGCACTTCCGAAGTCCCGGTCAGCCACAGGTTGTCCCGCTCGCACGCGTAAGCCTGGTCCTCCCCTCCCGGGAAGTATGCCGTGCCGTAGAGCGGCTCGTAGCGCACCAGGGTCGGGGTGATCATCGGGACGAAGCCCTTCCCGACGATGTGCTCGGTGGCGAGGCGCAGAACCGCGAGTTCGAGGAGCGCGCCATCGCCGAGGAGCAGGTAGGTCTGGCTCCCTGCGAGCTTGGCGGCGCGTGGGAAATCGACGATCCCGAGGTCGGTGCCGAGGGTGACGTGGTCCGCGGGCTCGAACTCGAAACGGGGCACCTCGCCCCAGGTGCGGAGCTCGACGTTCTCGCGGTCATCGATGCCGATGGGGACGCCGGGATCGGGGGGCTGGGGGACGTGGCGGGCGAGCTCATCGAGTTCGCCGAGGATCGCCTTCTTCCGCTCGTCGAGGAACTTGCTGCGCACGGGGATCTCGCCGAGTTCGGCGATCGCCCGCGTCTTGGCCTCGCCCTCGAGCGTCGCGATCGATTTCCCCGCGCTCTTCTGGCGGAAGCGGAGATCTTCCTGCTCGGCGATCACCGTCTTGCGTTCGTCATCGAGGGCGAGCAGGCGGTCGAGATCGACCTCGATCCGCTTCCTCCGCGCCCCCTCCCGCACCTCGTGGAGATTTGCGCGGATGAACTTGATGTCGAGCATCGAATCCTCTCGCTCCCGCGCCCCAGAACGCCGGGAAGAGGATACGGAACGCCCTGAGTGAAAGGAAGCGGATGGTCCCCGAGGGCCCATCCGCTGCCACCCGGACTCGTACCCGGAGACGGGGACGCGCGCGGTCAGCGAAGGCTCGTGAGCGCCCCCAGCGGAATCCCCGTCCACTCCGACAGGGTCACCACCGACTGCTCGCATAGCGGGTCGTCCTCCGCGTCCGACTGGAGCCATGCCGCGACCATCCCCTCGATCGCCTCCTCCTCCGCGCCCCCTCGCCAGAGTTCCCTGGCCTGGACCGCACGGCGCACGATCTCGACGCGGCGGAGGGTGTCGAGGGTGATCGGCGTACGGCGGCGGCACTCCGCCTCCAGCCGCAGCCGGAGCCGCTCGCGGAGCGCCTCGCCGGCGGGGAGGCGGTCGATAGTGCCGGGGAGACTCCCCTCGGGAAGCTGCCCCGCGAGCACGTCCGTCGCCGTGATCGTCAACTCGCCGATCGCCCTACCATCGCGCAGAAGGAGGAGGGGCTGCACGATGCGGATGAGGCGCCGCTCGTGGACGACCTCCATCTCGTTCTCCCGCCACACCCCTCGCTCGCTCGTCGGAGCGAGCAGCTGCAGGCGCTCCCCCAGTCGGTGGAGCTCGACGAGCTGGAATCGGAATCGGCGGAGTCCGAGCGCTGCGCGGGTGGGCCTCGCGGAGAGCCACTCTTCTCGGATGGTCAGAATTTCGAGGAGCGTTTCCTGCCAGCGCCGAGCATCGCTCGACCGCCACGCATCGGGGTGAACGCGGACTCCACTGCGAACGGTGCCGATGGTCTCGGTCGAGTGGACCCGGTCGACGGACTCCTCCACCCGCGGCGGTGCGAGCACCACTTCGAGAATCCCTGTACCGGGGGCGACGGGGGGCTCGTGGAGCCTTCGGACCGCCAAGCGCGGGGTTTCCCTCACGAGAGAGGCGAGGCGGTCGATCGACCGGGACGCAGCAGGGTCGCCACTCACCTCGAGGATCGCGAGCCAGTGGATGAGCGCTTGGCCGATCTTCCCGCGCTCCTCCGCATCTCGGGCCCGCCGTCGGAGGTCTTCGGTGATCCACGAGACGACCTCCGCGCGGGTCGCGGGAGCGTCCCCCGGCCAACCCTCGGCGAGTTCGTCGAAGAGTTCGAGTCCGACGCGTGCGGCTTCGAGATCGCAGTCCAGGCTCGAGGAGAGGAGCGCTTCGAGGGCGGTCCGGCGCACGCCGCCCCGGAGGCTCTCCTCCTCCGCCGCGAGCTCGCGATCGTCGGGGCAGTGGAGCCGAGCGAGCCGGTAGAGGCGCCAGGAGTGGATTTCGTCGCCGGCGAGGAGCTCGGCCCACGCCGCTTGGCGGTGACCGAGCGCGACCCGGCGATGGGCGAGGGTGGTTCGCCACTCGGCGAGGGACGCGCGCAGTGCCTCGATCCCGGGATCCGCCGCGGGTCCGAGGTCGAGAGCCCGCTTGGCCTCTGCGATTCGCGCTCGCACACGCTCGACATCGCCACGCTCCTCCGCAACCCGGATCTCCTCGCCGAGGCGCAGGAAGAGCCGACGCCGAAGCTCCACGATCACCGTGTGGGCCGATCGCTCGAGATCGAACACCCGGCCATACCGTGCGAGATCGGCGGGGGGGATCACGGTGGCGGCGTCGAAGGCGAGGCGCCAGTCGCCTTCGCGGATCGCTGCCGCCAACACCTCCTCCGCGGCATCTCGTTGGGCGAGCCGCGCGCGAAGGGAGGCATAGCCGCGGCGTGCGTCCGGGTGCCGTGGATCGATGGTGAGGGCCTGCTCGAGGGCATGACGGGCGGCCCGGAGATCCCCCACCGCCAGGGAGGCGAGGCCTCGCTCGGTGTGCCACTCCGCGAGTCCCCCCTCCAGGCGGCTGAGTGCGAGGAGCGCGCTCTCGTCACTCGCGGCCCGGTCGAGGAGGAATTGACGGGACTCTTCCAGATCCAGCGGGCGCACCGGGCGCACCGGGCGCACCGACGAATGGGCGCACGAGGCGAGGCCGGTCACGCCGATGGCAAGGAGGATCCACCCGATCCCCCGCGCGGATGCGCGGGTGGCGACCATCGATTCCCCTCTCTCCTCCGACCCGGAGCGACCCCGGAACGGAGTACTGGATGGGCGCCATCGGGAACTCCCCGCAGGGAGCTCTCGGCGGAGCTCGAGTCCAGTCGTCGATCGGTGTGCCGACTTCGGAGAGAAAGAGAAAGAGGAGGACGCCCTCGGACGGAGGGCGGGGTGTCATCTCAGCTTAGCATCCCGTGCCGCCGTCTGGCCACTCGCCCCGACCGGCCGCGGTGATGTTCCCCTCGAGGATCCGATCGGGTCCGCTCGCTCGCCAGCGACCCCCCGAGATCTCGAGCGCATCCGCCATCCGCGAGACCCCCTCACCCCCGACTGGACCGGGAGCCTCCCCGCCGCCCGAGACCTTGGGAGAGATCACCACCTGGACCCGATCGACGAGGGCGGCGTCGAAGAACGCTCCGAGCACCTCCGCCCCCCCCTCGACGAGCAGGTGGCAGACCCCACGGCGGCCGAGTTCCCCGAGGAGCGGTGCAAGTGCGATCCGACCCCGCCCGTCCTCGGGGAGGAGGACGACCTCCGCCCCGGCTGCTTCGAGGGCGATGCGACGCACGGCGAAACCCGGCTCGCTCTCCCTAGCGGTTGCGGCCACGCACAACAGGGGAGGGCGTGGCGCGGAGTCGACGAGGCGACTGGTCGCGGAGAGCGCGAGGGATGAGTCGAGGAGGACGCGGAGCGGGTCCGGCCGACCGCGGGTCCGCGCGGTGAGGAGCGGGTCGTCGGCGCGAGCCGTACCGATCCCGACCAAGATTGCATCGTAGATCGCTCGCTCGGCCCGCGTGCGCCGCCGAGTGCTCTCCCCCGAGATCCAGGATGAGTCGCCGGCCGCCGTCGCGATCCTTCCGTCGGCGGTCATCGCCCACTTCGCGGTCACCAGAGGGCGCCCGGCGATCGTCAGGCAGAGGTACGGGGCGACCAGCTCGCGCGCGGAACCTTCTTCGACGCCGCGCACCACCTCGATCCCCGCCTCGGCGAAGCGCAGGTAGCTCCCACCGCTCGTCACCGGGTTCGGGTCATCGCACGCGACGATGATCCGTCGGAACCCGGCGGCGATCACCGCCTCACTGCACGGTGGAGTCTTCCCCTGGTGGTCGCACGGTTCGAGAGTGACGTACAGATCGGCTCCGCGGCAGGCGTCCCCGGCCTGGGCGATCAACTCTCTCTCGGCGTGGGGACCCCCGAATGACCGATGCCACCCTTCGCCGACGATGGTGCCCGCTCGGACCGCGACCGCACCGACCGGCGGATTGGGGGAGACCCGGCCGAACCCTCTCCTCGCGAGCAGCAGAGCCCGACGCATCGGGCTCGGATCAATCTCCACCGCTGCGACCGTGGATCGGGTTCGGGCTCGGCGGACCGATCCGCCGGCCGACCAGCGTCGCCGCAGTCGTTCTTTCGACCTCGACTTCGGCGAACGCCCCCGGATGGTCTGCCACGCCCGAGGGGAAGACGACCATGCGATAGTCGCGCGCTCGCCCGGCCATCCTCCCGGCGTCGGTGCGGCTGGTCCCTTCGACGAGCACTTCGACGCGCCGCCCGACCTGCCCCAGGTTCTGACGACGGCCGTTCTCCTCGAGCGCGCGCAACAGCCGATGATTGCGCTCCTTCTTGATCTCTCTCGGGACGTCATCGGGCAGGCCAGCGCTCGCGGTTCCGGGGCGTGGGCTGTACTGGAAGACGTAGCCGTGGTCGAACCCTGCGTCATCGACGAGCGACAGCGACTGCTCGAAATCTTCCGCGCTCTCGCCGGGGAACCCGACGATGAAGTCGGTCGCGAGATGGAGCCTCGGGATCCGGTCCCGCAGCCTCTCGATGACACTGAGGTAGAACGCTCGGTCGTAGGTGCGCTTCATCCGGGCGAGCACGCGGTCCGAGCCGGACTGCACCGGAAGATGCAGGTAGTCGGTGACCTTCGTGCACTCCGCCATCGCCTCGATCAGTTTCGGGCGCATGAAGCGAGGATGGCTCGTGATGAACCGCACCCTCTCGATCCCTTCGATCTCCTCGATCCCTCGCAAGATGGTGTCGAGCCCGATCCCCGCCCCGAGTCGCTTGCCGTAGGAATTCACCGTCTGACCGAGCAGGGTCACCTCGCGCACACCGTCCGCCGAGAGCCGCTCGATCTCGTCGAGGATCACCTCGGGAGGGCGGGAGACCTCCTTGCCCCGCGTGGTCGGAACGATGCAGTAGGTGCAGACCATGTCGCACCCGCGCATCACCGAGACGTAGGCGTGCCAAGGCTGCGGTCCGAGGTTCCGCCGTCGCTCGAAGACGAGCGGAGAGTCCATCTCGGTGGCGAGGCGCACTCCCGAACCGGAACGGACCTCGTCGATCAGGTCGGGGAGACGGTCGAACTCGCGGGTCCCGACCACCAGGTCGAGGTAAGGCATCCGATCGAGGAGTTCGGCCTCCTTGTGCTGCGCCACACAACCGACCAGCGCGAGCACCAGCTCCGGCTCCTCTTCCTTGCGGCGCTTGAAGGTGGCGAGTCGGGAGATCGCCCGCTCTTCGGCATGTTCACGCACCGAGCAGGTGTTGTAGAGAATCACCCCCGCAGAGTCGGCGTCGTGGGTGAGTTGGTACCCCCGGGCGAGCAGCGACTCGAGCATCAGCTCGGAGTCGAGCTTGTTCATCTGGCAGCCGAACGTCTCGACGTAGACGCACCGAGACTGCGGCGCAACCTCGCCGTTCGACTCGGCGCGCATCGCGTAGGTCTGCTTCACCACGATCTCCTGGCTCACGAGGCGGGGGAGTCGACCCGAGTGGATCTCCGATCGGGTCCCCTTCACTCGAGGGGCTCCGGGATGGTAGAGAGCCTCTCGAGGGGGGTCAACTCCGCCGGGAAACGCAGCTTGCGCCGGTAGCGGACGTGAGGTGGAATAGCACCCGGTCGGACGCTCCATGCCCACCGCCGCCGCGGGTGGGAAGGATCTTCTGGCGGGAGGGGAATGGCCGGTTGCGAGATCCCGGGTGAGAGCCCGGATGAGATTGGGTCGTCGCTCGATCTCGAGCGCGCTCACGCGAAGTTTCGGCTCGCCGAACAGCTGGCCGCGCTCGCGGAGTCCTATGAGAGTTCGGAGTCCTATGAGTCGCGGGCCGGTGAGGGTGGGGATGCCCCTTCGAAGGAACTGCGGTCGAGGGAGGGGACTCCGCTCCGCATCCGGTGCGAGGCGCTCCGCGCGGTGAGTACCGTGTGGAGTGGAGCTGGAGGAGAAGCTCTGTGCGAGGCGGCCGTCCGCCGAATCGCACGCCGCCTCGAGTGGTGATCGCCGCAATCCTTTGGGAGAGTAGTTCGTGGGGAGAGCTGGATCTCGGGGGGAGATGGGGCGATTCGGGTCGGGGTCTCCAGATCTCGGCGACGAGCGCCGATGATGAGTGAGTTGTCGTAGATCGAAGAGCGAGGGAGCGCACCGCCGTGCGGCTCCTCGACCGACGGATCGGGATCCGTCTCTCGCATGGAGCATCCATTCGGCGCGTGGAAGGGACAGGGGCGAAGAGATCGATGAGCCACCGCCCCCGGAAGGGACCGCGCACGATCGACCTCGACCGGGGGGTCCAGGAAAAGCTGGAGGCTGAGTTCCAGCGGGAGTTCTTCGAGGCCGCGATCGAACTCGACCCCTGCAACCTGGAGTGCTTGATTCGTCTCGGCGACCTGTACACCCGTCAGGGGTTCTTCGAGAAGGGGTTGGCGATCGACCGCCGCCTCGTCGGGATCTGCCCCAACGAACCGACCTTCCAGTACAACCTCGCCTGCTCCCTCGCCCTGATCGATCGGCTCGATGACTCCCTCGACGCACTGCGGAAAGCGATCGAACTCGGCTACGACGATTGGGAGCACCTCGAGCGCGACGAAGACCTCGAAAACCTGCGGAAGCTCGAGATCTTCGGACGAATCATCGAGGAGGCGCGCAGGGGATCTGCCTCGGAGGATTGAGGGCGCGCTTCTCGAACGCTGCACCCAACACTTTGCGCTGGAACACCTAGCGCTGGAACACCTAGCGCTGGAACATCGACACCAGGATCCGCACCCCGATCAAGCCGGCGAACACGTATCCCGCGAGACCGATCGCCGAGACGTCCCAGAGTTTCGGTCCCACCGACAGGTCCATCACCAACGAGGAGCTGACCAGGAGTGCGCTGACGATCAGCGCCTCGACGATGCGGTTCGAGCTCGCCTCGAAGCGGCGACTGAACCTGTCGAGCCCCTGCAGGTGCGTATCGACTCGTAGGCGGCCCTGCGCCAGCTTCCTCAGGATCTCACCGAAGTGTTGCGGATACTCCGCGATCGCGACCACGTTGTCGATCATCTGTTCCCCGACATCGCGAATCAGCCGGTCGGGGCGCAGCTGCTCTTCGACGAGCTTCCGGAGCATCGGCTCGAGTTCCTCCGCCGTGTTGAAGTCGGGGTCGAGCCGAAGACCGAGCCCCTCCATCAACACCAGGCAGCGGGTCATCACGATCAGTCCCGGCGCGATGCTGATCTTGTGATCGCGGGCGAGGTCGAGCAGCTCGCAAAGGAGGTGCGGAAAGTCGATCTCACCGAGGGTCAGACCGAAGTAGGGATCGAGCCGGCTGGCCAGGTCCTGGCTGAACTCGAAGAACGAGATGTCCTCGCGTGGCTGACCGATCCGCAAGACTTGGCGCGAGAGCGCGGCGTAATCGCGCCCGACGATCGAACGGAGCATCCGCACGAGCTGGGTGCGGAGTTCTTGGGTGAACAGCCCCATCGAGCCGAAGTCGACCCAGGCGACGGTACCGTCCGCGGTGAGGATCAGATTGGCGGGGTGAGGATCCGCGTGGAAGTGACCGTCGCGGAGGATCATCTGGAAGAGAGCCCGCGAACAATCCCGCGCGATCCTTCGCCCATCCTCCGGATCGATCTTCGCCCGGCTGAGCGGATCGCCCTCGATGTGCTCCATCACGAGCAATCGACGGGTGGAGAGCTTCCGCCAGGTCCGGGGGATCACGACCGTCGGGTCACCCTTGAACGCGGCGCGTACCCGCTCCATGGCGTTGCGCTCGAAATGGAAGTTGAGCTCGCGCTCGAGCGCGCGACGTAATTCGGCGGCGAGTCCTTCGGGATCGAGATCGGCGAGTTCGGGGATCTGGGCGAGCGCCTCCGAGACCAGCCGGAGGATTTCCATGTCGCGTTCGATCACCGGCACGATCCCGGGGCGCTGCACTTTCAGGATCACCGACTCGCCCTCGAGCGTGACCGCACGGTGCACCTGCGCGATCGACGCCGCGGCGAGCGGGGTCTCGTCGATGCTCTGGAAACAGGTGTCGGGGTCGCAGCCGAGTTCGTCGACGAGGGCGGCGCGGATCCGATCGAACGGGACCGCCTCGACCCGGTCGTGCAATTTCTCCATTTCCTCGACGATCACCGCGGGGAAGATATCGGATCGACTGGCGATCAGTTGCCCGAGCTTGATGAAGAGGGGCCCGAGTTCTTGGAAGGCGAGCCGCAACCGCTCGGCGGTCGTCAGCGGCTCTCGGCGAGAACTCCACGGGAATCGAATGCGAGAGCGCAGCGGCGCCCCCAACCGACTCGCGACATCGTGGAGCCCATGGCGCATGAGGACGAGAGTGATGTCCTTGAGCCGCGGGATGTTGCGGATCGTGCGGATCGAGCGGAGAACCGGCACGCGGTGACGCGACCTATCCGCGATCGCCGAGGTGCTTCTCCAGCTCCTCGACCCGAGCGGCGAGGGCGTCGTAGTCCGCCCGGGTGACCAGGCTCAGCTTGACGACGACCTTCTGCATCTCCTCGGAGACGCGCGAAGAGAGGTTCGCCTGCTCTTCCTTGCCTCGCTCCACCCAACCGCCGATCACCCTCTCCCCCTGCTCCCGCGTCAGCTCCCCTTTGTCGACCATCGCCTCGACCATCGCCTGGAGCTTCTCCTTGCCGTAGCCGAGGGCACCCAGCCCCGCCAGCAGCATATTTCGCAGTGGTTCCATTCGACTCTCCTTCTCACGAAGCAGCACACCGGAAGGACACCGGAAGGGACACCGAGGCGGAGAGGATACCCCGATCGGGCCAGCGATACTGCACGAAGGAGCGGATCACCGGGGGGCGAGGACTGGCCTTTCGAGAACGGTCCGGCTCACGGGCGATCGAGCAGCGGCAGGAGCTGAAGATGGGGCTTCTTCCGGCGGTCGAATGCCCCCGCCGGGATCGCGACCTGCAGTTCCGCCCCCGCTCGCTCGATCGTCACTTCGACGGCGCCCTGGTTCCGCATGAAGCCCCAAAACCTGCTCCACGGCTCCGCGCTGCCGATCTCGACTCCCTCGATCGCGAGGATGACATCGCCGACTCGAAGCGCCGAGCCTTCCGGAATCTCCACGACTCTCATGGCATGGTAGACCTGTGGGGAGAACTCGAGGTCGGACTCCGCGGGGATCTCGATCTCGACGCGAGCGGTTCCGATCGAGACGCTGTAGGTGCCCGCGAGCAGATCGTAGCTGGCATCGGCGGTACACTCCTCGATGCTGATGCTCCCTCGTCCACTCTTTCGAGAGATGTGAACCCGCCTCCCCTCCCACTCCGGGGCGAAGTGCAGGCGCATGGGGTGGAGCTCGGGGAGGGGGATGCTCACGAACTCCTCGGCACCACGGATCACAACTTTCTTCTCCCCACAGGGCATCGGCGAATTCGTCAGCTCATCCCCCGAGCGATAGAAGGCGGAGATCGTGTACGTCCCGTCGGGGAGCTGGGGCACGAGACCCCGACCGTTCTCGTCGAGGAGCTGGAGTTCCATCAAGTCGGAAACTCCCCATCGATCCCCCTCCTTCTCGAGCGACAGGGAGAACGCCCCTTCGCACCCACTGGACGATCGCACCGGCGACCGGATCCCCATCGGCATCGAAGACGGAACCCCAGAAGCGTGCGGCGAGAGCGGGGGGGAGCTGGACTGCGGACACGCCATCGGGAGCAGGTTGACCGTCCGTGCTGACGTCATCCGTGGATTCGGGGAGGGGGGCAACGATCGCTGGAGCCGCCGCGAGGGGGGGGTCGCTCTCGGCCGACCGGTACGTGAGAGCGAACCCCAGAGTCACAGCGAGCAGGAACGCGGCAATTCGGGGAACGAATCGTGCCATGGAGCTCCTCGAAGGTCCGAGAGTCGCGAGCGACCGCAGTGTACCCCACCCTGGGGGGAGCGCGGCTGGCCGTCACCGCTTCGCAGCGGGATCAACGCAGCGCAAAGTCTCAATGACGTAGAGGAGAGCCCATGATGAGCAGATCCTCGAGCTCAGCAATGACAACAGGCCGGGACCACTCCGTGGCGTACGAGTACGGTGCCATCGTCCTCGAGTTGACGGGAATCTCCTCCAAGAGACCTGCCTCCACCAGTTGTTGAAACCCACCTAATTCATGAGCGGGTCTCCGCTGCTCTCGCAATTCGCCTCGTATCTCGCTCGAGCGGGCTCTCCGCAACATCCGACCGCCTCTCGCCCAATCACCCGTCGGGTGAGCTCG
>JAQBGV010000105.1:0-32043 GCA_032128395.1 Planctomycetota bacterium
GTCCAGATTGCGTTTCATTATTTCTCCTTAGTTGCGTTAAACTTCACTTGGGTTAAAATTCTGAGGATGAGGTTCCCCACCAGCTGCACGGTCGGCGCATCGCGATTCTCTTCGCGGCGCTCATGGTCGCCGGGGCGGTGCTCCTCGGGGTGGTGGTCGACCACTCCATCGACTCGGTGGGAACGGTGTTCGATCGCGGGAGGGTCGCTCCGGAGGAGGTCCAGGGCGATGGAAGTGCTCCGAGTTCGGATGCGGACCCGCACAGGGAAGGCGCATCGCTCGAAGCTGCGCTCGCCCACGATCACGGAATTCTCGAGGTCGGCTCGCTCGCGCTCCTCGCTGCGCTCTTCATCGCGTCCCTGCTGCGCCAGGGGCCGCGAGGATTCGTCGGCCACGTGATCTCCCCACCCGAGGGGGGCCACGGGCATACCCATGGCGATGGGCATCGCCCCGATGATCCGGCCGAGGATCCTTGCTGCACCGGTTGAATCGGGGCCCCGGGAGGTCGGCTCTGATTGCCCTCAGCCTCCCCGGCCGGTAGCATGCCGTCGAAACAGGACCAATCGAGGTCCCTTTCCACGGACGGTCGCAAGCGGGGCCCTCAACAGCAGAGAGGGGCCCCCAACAGAAGGATGAGGACCATGCCTTACCCCGAGGAGATGATCGCGCCGATGCGCGCGGAACTGTCGCAGATCGGTATTCAGGAGCTCCGCGATGCGGACGAGGCCGACGCCTTTCTCTCCCAGAAGAGCGGCACCACGATGGTCGTGATCAACTCCGTCTGCGGATGCGCCGCCGGCGGTGCGCGCCCCGGGGTGACCCTCGCCCTCCAGCACGAGACCCGGCCGGACCGAGTCGGGACCGTGTTCGCCGGTGCGGACGTCGAAGCGGTCGCCAAGGTACGTGAGTTCCTCGAAGGCATCCCCCCGTCGAGCCCGGCGGTCGCGCTCTTCAAGGATGGCGAGCTGGTCCACTTCGTCCCGCGCCACGCGATCGAAGGCCGAGACCCGCAGAGTATCGCCTTCGACCTGGTCACCGCCTTCGACGAACATTGCGCGACGAAGACCGAGAGCTAGGGAGACGGATGGGAACCTTTCACGACGATCTCGGCGACCTGCATGGCATCACGATCGTCGTCGACACGGCGGGGTCACTGACCTATGTCGGGCGGTGCCACGAGGAGAACGATGTCCAGGTGGTTCTTCACGACGTGGACATCCACGATGCGAACGGGGACGGGCCCACGGTCGATGAGTACCTCTCGCGTGCGGCGAAGTTCGGCGTCTTCGCGAAGCACGGCACCCTCGTGATCCCCAGGGCAGAAGTGACCACGATCCGCAGACTCGGAGAACTGGCGCAGGGATGAACGACGACTCGCTCGCCGTACGGATCCGGGCGTTCCTCGCGAGCGACCCGATCGCGGTGGTCGGCGCGTCCCGGAACCCCGCGAAGTACGGGAATATCGTACTCGCCGCTCTCCTCGAAAGCGGACGGCGCGCCATCCCAGTGAATCCTCGCGAGGAGGAGATCCTCGGGATCGCCGTGGTCCCGTCGGTGGACGAGCTCCCCGCAGACGTCCGCGCCCTCTCGGTGATCACTCCACCTCCCGTCACGGAGAAGGTGGTCGTGGCCGCGATCGCGTGCGGGATCGAGAGGATCTGGCTGCAGCCCGGGGCCGAGAGCGCTGCGGCGATCGCCACCGCGGAGGGCGCGGGGATCGACGTGATCGCGGAGGGGCCGTGCATTCTCGTCTCCCTCGCTCGAGAGCGGAGCGATTCCGCACGCGAACGGTCGGAGGAGCGTTGAACCGCTTCATCTCCGATCGGCTTCGCCCCTTCGGGGTGACGATCTTCGCCGAGATGACCGCACTCGCCCGCAAGCACGACGCCGTGAATCTCGCGCAGGGATTCCCCGACTTCTCCGGCCCAGGTGCCGTGATCGAGTCGGCGAAGAAGGCGCTCGAAGAGGGTGACAACCAGTACAGCCGGAGCGCCGGATCCCACGAGCTGGTCGAGGCGGTCGCGCGCTTCCACGGCGCTCACTACGGGCTCCACTACGATCCCGAGACCGAAGTCGGAATCACCTGCGGCGCGACCGAGGGGATCGCCGCTGCGTTCCTCGGGATCCTCGACCCCGGCGACGAGGTGATCCTCCTCGAACCGTTCTACGACTCGTTCCTCGCGATGGCGACCCTCGCGGGAGCGGTGCCACGCGTCGCCACTCTCTCCCCGCCGGACTTTCGGATCGACCCGAACCGTCTCGCCTCACTCTTCTCCGAGCGGACGAAGCTCCTCGTCGTGAATTCTCCGCACAACCCGACGGGGCGAGTGTTTTCTCGTGAAGAACTCGGCGTGGTCGCAGAACTTTGCATCCGCCACGATGTCGCGGTGCTCTCGGATGAAGTGTACGAGCACATCACCTTCACCGATGTCGGTCATGTCCCGCTGGCCAGCCTACCGGGGATGCGGGAGCGCACTCTCACGTTGAGCTCCGCCGGGAAGACGTTCAGCTTCACGGGGTGGAAGATCGGCTGGTCGACGGGACCCGCGGAGCTGGTTCAGGCCCAGCTCGCAGCGCACCAATTCCTGACCTTCTGCGCAGCGAGTCCGCTGCAGTCGGCGGTCGCTCGCGCGCTGGATCATCTCCCCCCGGACTATTACGAGGACCTGCGCACCGGGTATCGACGCCGCCGCGACCTGCTGGTCGAAGCGCTCTCGTCGGCTGGATTTCGCCCGATCGTGCCGGAGGGGACCTACTTCGTACTCGCAGATTTCTCCGAGATTTCGGACCAGTCGGATCGGGAGTTCGCCCGAACGCTCACGGAGAAACACGGAGTGGCAGCGGTCCCACCTTCGGTCTTCTACTCCGAGCATCCCGAGGAGGCGCGGAGCCTCTTGCGGTTCGCCTTCTGCAAGGAACGCGCAACGCTCGAAGAGGCGGCGAGGCGGCTGCGGCGCATCCGGAGCTGAACCGGGTTGCGAGCGCTCGCGGTCCGTGCAAACATTCGTTCCGTCCGAGGAATCCCTCTTTCAACGGACTGCTAGGGCTTGTCGGCCATGTTCCCGATCAACAGCCGCGTCATCTGATCGAGATCGAGGAGCATCGGCACCGCGGGGTCATCGCTGTTCAGGGTCACGTTCGGGATGTGGAGGTTGTCCACCGCCTCGAGCGCGAGCTTGATCCGGCCCCCTTGCGTATCGAGAGCCTCGTTGCGCAGCTGGTCGCGGAGCGCGTCCGCCTTCTCGATGGCGAGTTTCCCCGTCGCAATCGCGATATCGCGCTCGGCGTCCCCCATCGCGCGCGTCTCCGAGGAATACACATCGGCGAGAGCGTTGATCTCCGCGATGAGCACCTGAACCTCGGATTTCTTCGATTGGATCCGCTTCTCCCAGTCCTGATTCCGAACTTTGACCTCTTTTTCGGTCTGCTTCTGGAACTTTGCGATCTCGGTCTGCTGGGTCGCCTGCGCGGTCATCGCGACATCGAGATTCTTCTTCTGGTTCAGGTACTGCTTCTCCTGCAGTTTCAGCTCGTAGTCGACCGGGAAGTGGACCCGCCGGATGAAGACGTCCAGGGGTTCGACGAAGAAGACTGCGAGCTCCTCCTTCAGCATCCCAAGGGTCTCCGACTCACGCTTCATCCGCTTGTCCGTCGCTTGATACTCCTCCGAGGTCAACTTCGCCAGCTCCTCCCGCAGCACGCCGGTCACCACGGAACGCACTCGGTCTCGGTACGCGTTCTTCAGCGACTCCTCCAGGATTCGGTGACCCTTCTCCGGCATGATGCGGTAGGTGATGGTCACGTCGATCGACACCGTGTTGTTGTCCTTGGTGCGGACATCGACCGCCGGCTGCCAATCCTCGACCTCGAGGAGCGTCTCGCGCTTCTGCCTGATCCTCTCCACCTGCAGAGCGCCCTCTGCAAAGTGGAGGAATTGCGTCTGCGTGGGGAGGAAGTGCCACCGGTGAAGCCCGGTGACCCCCCAGACGAGACCGGTCCCGTGGTCCTTCGATTCGAACCCTCCCGACCCCCAGAGGGTCTGCTTCACCCCGATCGTCGCCGGAGGGACCCGAACGGTGAGGAACGAGAATCCGACCGAGGTGAGGGCGAGGAGAGCGACGAACCCGATGAGGATGCGTATCCCCTTCTTCATGGCCGGTTCCTTCCCGGTTCGATTCCCACGGCGGCGGGGGTGATCCCCCCGAGATGTTCGATTCGTATCGGGGAGGGGTCGCGTCGATACGGGATCACTTCGAAGGTGATCGTGGCGAAGAGCTGCGTGAGACGCTCCCGAACGAGGATCTCCCCGCGCTTCTCGAGGGCTTGCACCCGGGCGAGGAGCCCCTCCGATTCCTTGCGCGCCTGCTGTTCGAGCGCGCTGGCCTGCTGTGCCATCGCCCTCTCCTCGGCGAGGCCGCGGTTGCGCTCGGTGATCCGGTACGCGTCCGCGCTCTTCTCCTTCTCGATCTGGTTCCTCTCCGCGTGAATGCGTTCCGACTCGAGATCTCCGAGAAGGGCTTCGTACTCGGTCGCCTTCTCCCGCTCGACCTCGGCGATCAGGCGCACCCGCTCCTGCGCGAGTTGCTCGAGCTGGATCTTGAGACGCTCCACCTCCTGGTTGGCGACCTTGCGGTCCTCGATCGCTTTCTCGTAGGCGGGCTCGAACTTCGGCTTCGGAGTGAGGATCTGGATGATCTCGATCCCGTGCGGTTCCAGGATCTTGTTCAGTCGCTCGGTGGAGCGATTCGTCGCCTGCCGGTAGTTGCTCGGGTCCGCGACCTCCTCCGCCGAGAAGTTCCCGAACTCATCGCGGAGGATCGAGCGCGCGGACGCCCGCACCCAGTTTCGCTTGAAGGCATCGCCCATCCCCGAATCGTCGAGCGCGGTCGGCGCCATCGAGGGGATCAACTGGTACTGGATCTTCATCCGCTCGAACCAGAAGGTCGACCCGTCCTTGGCCCGAACCTTCAGTTCCCGGACGTGGTTGTAGGAGCGGTCGGTCGGTCCCTCCATGATGAACTCGTTCGGGGACTTGTCGAAGAGGAACACCTGGTTGAACCATGGGATGAAGATCAGGTACCCCGGCTGGACGATCAGTGTCCGGTTGCCGGTGAGATAGTTCACCTTCACCGCGACCTGCGCGTCGCTGATCTCGACGATCCCGCGCTCGCCGGTGATGAACACCACCACCCCGAACAGAACGATCGCCGCGATGATCGCCGCGGGGAGTACTCCCCGAGGCAACTTTGGAAATCGGCGGCGCCCCTTCGGCTCCCCCACTCGTCTCGGCGGCCACCCCTCGGGCACCGACGAATCTCCCTGTTCATTCGGCATCGTTCCTCCGTCCTCCGCCCAGTGTTTGTGGGCGGGACCATTCCCGGGAGGATTCTAGCCCGATCTCGCCTCGCATCCGTTCCGAAGCTCGGACTCAATCGCTCGATCCCGGAAAGAACTGGTGTGAAGAGCCTCCCTTGCGGGCCGATCCGCCACCGTCCCCGCACTGTGCAGGGCGATACGGTACTACTCAGGGGCTCGCGGGCTGACAAAGCAACGCGAGGGCCATCCTCGCCGGGGGAAGTGCGCCGATCAGACCTCGGGGGGGCCGAACCGCAACGCGGCGGAGATCCTCCCCGCGCTCTCCCAGGTCCCTCCCGAAGAACCCAGGCGGGTTTCAGAGGATTCGCTTCCCCATCGCCGAAGCGATGAGGTCGACCGCGAGCTGAGCGGTCATGTTCTCCCGGTCGAGCACCGGATTCACCTCGACCATCTCGAACGACCGCAAGAGTCCGGTCTCGGCGACCATCTCGAGTGCGAGATGCGCCTCCCGATAAGTCAGCCCGCCCCGCTTCGCGGTTCCCGTGCCGGGTGCGATGCTCGGATCGAGCACATCGATGTCGAAACTGACGTGGAGGAAGTCGGTGCCTCGCGTCGCGAGTTCGATCGCCTTCTCGGTCACCTCCGCCATGCCGCGGCGATCGATGTCGCTCATCGTGAAGGTGTGGATCTGCGACTCGCGCAGGCGTCGCTTCTCCTCGGGATCGAGTTCGCGCAGCCCGATTTGAACGAGCCTTGCCGGTCGAAGCTTCGGTCCGGGGTACCCGAGCGCGGTCAGTTCAGCGGGGCCCTGCCCGAGGAGGCAAGCGACCGACATCCCGTGGATGTTTCCGCTCGGACTCGACTCAGGGGTGTTGATGTCGGCGTGCGCATCGAACCAGAGCACTCCGAAATCGGGAGGAGCCTCGCCGGTGCGCTCGTGGAGCACGGTGGAGATTCCGGAGATCGTGCCGATCGCGGTGGAGTGGTCCCCTCCGATGACGAGCGGGAGCGCTCCGTTTCTCACCGTATCGGCGACCGATTCGCAGAGCTCACGGCAGGCCTTTTCGACGACTCCGAGGAAGCGAGCGTCGACCCTCCCCATCGACTCGGTCTCGGGGACCTTGACCTCGATGTCCCCGAGGTCGCGAACCGAGAGTCCGACCTTCGTCAGCGATTCTTGGAGTCGCGCGAGGCGGAGCGCGGCAGGGCCCATCCCGACGCCTCGGCGCCCGGCACCGTGGTCGAGCGCGACCCCCAGAACGTGGACCTCGGAATCTGGCCTCGGCATCCCTCCCCCTCCTGTGCCCGCCGGCGTTGCCGTGCTCGGTTGGCTCACTCCCCCGCTCTGGTGCGGGCCGCATCGAGGTCCTGGGTCATTTTGTCGACGCGTTTTCCGAGCTGACCATCGGCTCCGTAGACCCGTCGGTAGACGCGGAGCGCCTCGTCCGCCAGATCCAGTTTGCCATCTTGGAGGGCTCCGGTGAAGACGAGCCGCCAGTAGTCGCCGAAGATCCGCAGGCGCGTATCGAGAAGGCCCGGACCGTCACCATGGACCGCCAGCATCGAACGCGCAGCGTTGTCGAACGCAGCGCTTCGACCTGCCTGGTCGTTCTTCGCGAGGGTGCTCACCACGCGGGTGTATACAGCGACCACATCGCGAACCCCCAGACGTAGCATCAACTGAGGATCGACACCATCCACCGCACGCGCTTCGGCCAGACGCGCCTCGCTCCCCCGACCCTCGATCAGAAGCGATTCGAGAATCGTGACCGCCGCAACGCACGCGGTACTCTCGGGTTGTTCCGCTGCGAGGACTCGCGCTGCGATCAGCTCGATCGCCCCGCGCAGCGCCGCTTCGGTCTCTTTCTTGCTTTGAGGGCGGAACTGCGACTGGGACGGACCGGGAACGATGCGCTCCCCCCGGTCAGTGAGGACCACGAAGTAGGGGTATCCGCGTCCTCCCATCTGCTGGATCACTGATTGATCCGGAACGTTCGAGAGCTGCGCGGAGATGTTCAGGTACGGGACGAATTCCTTGGAAAGCTCAACCCACCACTCGGCAAGGAGGGGACCCCCCTCCATTTGATTGCACGGCGGTCAGGGCGAGTAGCTGCGGGTGAAGTACCCGAGGATCGGCTTCCTTTCGGTCCGCGCGCGTTCTTTCGCCGCACTCAAAGTGGACGTCCATTCCACTTTCGAGACGAATTCCTTCTTCAGCTTCTCCTCGTAGTTCCTCCGAAGGGTCGCCGCATCACGGCTCTGAGCCTCGAGTGGGCCGGAGAACAAGAGGAGGAGTACACCCATCCCTAGAAGGGACCGTCGCATCGGGAACTCCTCTCGGGGGCCGCGCTGCCCGGCGGCACGGCAAAGATGGTCGGGCCAAATCGTGCGATCTCTCGAAGTTCTGAGAGCGTAGCAGGGTCCCCTAGGATACCACAGGGGCGGATCCGGGAGGAGCCGGCTCGTTCCCGAGGAAGCCCTCTCGACGGAGGAGATCATGGACCGAATCAGGCGACGCCGGCCGTCCCTCACCGTCCGAGGAGTCATCGAACACAAGGGGCGATACCTGTTCCTCGAGGCGGTCGACAGCTCGAGTCGCGTCCCGGGGGAGCCGTGGTACTTCCTCCCGGGGGGCCACGTCGGACACGAGGAGGGTCTCTCCGCTGCGCTCGAGCGCGAGGTCGCCGAGGAGACGGGGCTCAAGGTCGAGGCGGTCGGACCGCTGTTCGCCCGGGAGTTCATCGCTTCTCGACATCGCCGACTTTCCCCCGAGATGCCCCCGGACCACCACGTCATCGCGCTGATCTTCCTCTGCCGCCCCCGCGCGGGTTCCGCGGTCGATGTCCGGATCCCTCCCGCTCTCGACGAAACAAGTGTGGTCCGTGGGGCTCGCTGGCTCGCGCCCGCTGAGCTCGCCCCACTGGATCTGCGCCCTCCGCACCTCTCTGCGGCACTCGCGTCACTCGCGGAGCCGAACGACCACTTCCTTTTCTGGCCGGAAGAGTAGGCACCGCGCGAGCCATCGTTAGAATCCCCCGTCGTCGCCGCACCCCGCGCATCCGGGCGGGCGAGGGGAGGGGAGAATCGTTGCCGAGTCGCACCGCCAGCCGCCGCTCGTCCCGCGCGGCAAAACAGCCATCAAAGGCCACTCATCAGAGCAAGACGAAGAAGACACCGAAGACGAAGAAGTCGAAGAAGACGAGCGCCGCCGCGCCTCAGCGCGCGGAGCAGTCGAAGAAGACCGAGAAAAAATCGGCGAAGAAGCGCACTGAGGCGGAGAAGACCGGAGCTGGTCAGCTGGACCTCTTCGATGCGGTGACACCGGTGGACTCCCTCCCTCAGGAATCCCTTCTTTCGGCCTCCCTCGCGGATGAGTCGGAACCGTCGGCCGACCAGAAGCGACGACGTCAGGCACCCGGAGAGCGGGCCACCGCGGAACAGCTCGCGACCCGGCAGAAGGACATCTCGGTCAGCGAGTTCTTCGCAAAGAACCGCCACCTCCTCGGATTCGACAGCCCGGCCCGTGCGCTGCTGACCACGGTGCGCGAGGCGGTCGACAACTCCCTCGATGCTTGCGAAGAAGCCGGAATCCTCCCGGATCTCCTCGTCGAATTGACCCAGTCACGCGAGAACCGGTTCACGGTGCTCGTCAGGGACAACGGCCCCGGGATCGTGAAGGCACAGCTCGCGAAGATCTTCGGCCGCCTCCTCTACGGTTCGAAGTTCCACGCCCACAAGCAGACCCGAGGGCAGCAAGGGATCGGCATCAGCGCGGCAGGGATGTACGGCACGCTGACCACCGGTCAACCGATGAGAGTGACGAGCCGCACGTCCCAACGTCGTCCCGCCATCTGCATCGATCTCACCATCGACATGGCGAAGAACCAGCCGATCGTGCGGAACGAGCGCGAGATCGAGGTCGAGTGGAAGCACGGCACCCAGATCGAGATCGTGCTCGAGGCGACTTACAAGAAGGGGAAGCACTCCGTCGACGCCTTCCTCGAACAGGTGTCGATCGCGAACCCACACGTCCGGATCGAGTATCGCAATCCCACCGACCCCGAGCCGATCATCCTGGAACGCGTCACCTCCGACCTGCCCGCTGAGCCGAAGGAGATCCTCCCCCATCCGCACGGGGTCGAACTCGGGGTGTTGATGAACTGGCTGAAGGAGACGCCGTCGCGAACTCTCTCCGGATTCCTCCAGACCGAGTTCTCTCGTATCACGCCGAAGGTGGTCGAGAAGATCGTCGAGACGAGCGCCACCCTCGGGAAGCCGCTCGCTCCCGACAAGAACCCGCGGCGATTCTCGCCTCAGGAGATCGAGCAACTCCACCGCGCCATCGCCGAGACCCAGCTGATGGCTCCTCCGACGAACTGTCTCTCGCCGATCGGCGAGGCGCTGATCGAGAAGACCCTCGCCCGCAATCTCGAGGTCGAGCTGATCCTCTCGGTCACCCGTTCCCCGGCGGTGTATCGCGGCAATCCGTTTCAGATCGAGGTGGGGCTCGCGTACGGGGGTGATCTCCCCGCCGATGACCTCGCCACCGTCTACCGATTCGCGAACCGGGTGCCGCTGCAGTACGAGCAGGGAGCGTGCGCGATCCACAGTGCGGTGGTGAACGTGCCGTGGCGAAACTACGAGGTTCAACAGGCGCGCGGAGCGCTCCCCACCGGGCCGATCGCCCTGATGGTGCACATCGCCTCGGTCTGGGTACCCTACACCTCCGAGAGCAAGAAGGCGGTCGCGCACTACGATGAGGTGCTCAAGGAGATGCGCCTCGCCGTGATGGAAGTCGGACGGAAGCTCGCGATCCACCTCCGGCGGCGACGTCGTGAGGCGGACGCCGATCGCAAGCAGTCCTACATCAAGAGCTACATCCCTGAGATCGGAATCGCCCTCCAGGAGATCCTCGGGCTCACCGATCCTCAGCGGTCGAAGACGGAGTCGCACCTCGCCGAAGTCCTCGAGCGCAGCCGCAAGCTGTGAATCGAAGAGGGAGATCTCGCATGGCCAAGAAGAAGCCCGCGAAGAAGTCGACAAGGCGGATCCCGGCGAAAACGAGCAAGAAGACGCAGCCTGGAGCGGACGAGTCGAGCGGTGAGAACGAAGTCACCCTCGCCTCCGGCGCCGGCACCGGCAAGAAGGTCGGGCCGGAATACCTCCAGCAGGTGCGCCATCAGAACCGCAAGCTCGACCAGGCGACGATCCAGAGCATCGTCGGAACCGCGAACCGGATCAATCAGACGATCCTCGCGCGGCAGAGGCCTGATCTGAAGTTCCCCATCCGGTCGCTCTCGAACGTCAGCTACAGCCCCAAGAAGGGTTACCTCGAAATCGGTCGCGGCCGCAAGGAGCGCGCTCTGACGGTGAACACCGTCAAGGGTTTCGCGCAGACGCTGCGGATGATGGGGCTCTCCAAGCAACTCGTCGAGACGAACGACTTCGCGACGAAACGAGACGTCTACTACCAGTCGAAGAACTGGGGCGAGGCCAAGTTCAACGAGCAGGACGAGTCCGACACGGTGATGGACGACATCGAGGCGCTCTTCTCGGTCGATGACGTCTCGCGCGAGCAACTGCGTTTCGTCCCCGACGAGCACGGGGGCGCGGTCGCCGGGGAACTCATCGTCCACGATCCCGATCTCGAGACCGGGCAGATCGAGCGGATCGACTGTACCCGGTTCGGCAGTGGCGCGTACTCGATCCCGAGCTCGGTCGAGCACCTCAGTTTCGAGACCGATGCGAAGTTCATCCTCGCGATCGAGACGGGCGGAATCTTCCAGCGCCTGCAGAGCCACAAGTTCTGGCGAAAGTCGAACTGCATCCTCGTCAGCCTGGCCGGCGTGCCGACCCGATCGACCCGCCGCTTCATCCGGCGACTCTCGGAGCAGGCGCGCATCCCCGTGTACGCCTTCGTCGACTGCGACCCCTACGGCATCAGCAATATCTATCGCACGCTGAAGGTCGGGTCGGGGAACGCCGCGCACATCAACAAGTTCTTCTGCGTCCCCAGTGCGTCCTACCTCGGGGTGACTCCCGAGGACATCGTGAAATACGACCTCCCGACCCACCCGCTCAAGGACGTCGACATCAAACGCGCGAAGGACGCCCTGAAGAACGACCCGTTCTTCCAGAGCAAGAAGCGTTGGATCGCCGCGATCGAACAACTCCTAAAAATGGGGGTCCGCGCCGAGCAGCAGGCGCTCGCGAAGTGGGGGCTCAATTACGTGATCGACGAGTACCTTCCCCAGAAGCTCGCAGATCCTGGGAAATTCCTTCCGTGACCAACCGCCCGCGATCGGTGCGCCACGGCCGGGGGGACCTCGCCCCTACGGAGGTCTCCCCCTCGTTCCCGCGCTGAAGTTCAGGGGAGTGTCATGCGAACTTCGACCGTCTCCCCCATGCGTGCGGTGAACATGCGCTCGACCCCGAGCTCCTCGCCGTCCCGTCGGAGCTGGACGCGGTAGTCCCCGGGACCCAAACTCGGGAAGACGTAGACCCCCTCTGCGCTGGTGCGAACCGGGAGCCCCAAGTTGCGCGCCTCCCCCTCGGAATCGCGGATCACCACGCCGATGTCGGTCGCAGGGAGACCCGTCGCATCGGTGACGATCACCCGTACCGTGCCACTGACCTGCACCGTGACGTCATGCGAGACCGTCTCGTCCCCCTGCACGGTGAAATCCCTCGAGAATGCCTGCCGATAGCCGATCCCTTGCATGAACAACCGGAACCGACCGGGGCTGAGCCCCTTGAACGAGAAGTGCCCCTCGCTGTCGGTCTCGGTCCGGCCCCTCCATTCGGTCTCCCCCTCCTCGGGCAACACCGAGAACAGGAAGAGTTCTACATCGATGGCCGGGGATCCATCTTCGCTGCGGGCGATCCCCTCGACCGCACCATCGGGGATCGTGAACTCCTGCTCGTAGTCGATCGCCTGAGTGAGTTCGACTACTCCGATCGTCACCATCGATTGAGGTTCCTTCGACACCGCGACGTTCCACTGGCGAAACGCGAGGTTTCGGATCTCGAACCATCCCTCGGCGTCGGTGGAGCTCGACTCGAAGGTGACTTCTTCGCGATCGTTCTGAGAAGAGACGGTGACGAAGGCTTGGGTGAGCGGGGCTCCGGAGGTATCGCGGACGTGGCCACGGAGCGTCGCGAGGCTCGCGAGTTCGACGAAGTCGACGATCGCGTCGCGGTCCGCGGGAACGTTCTCGAACTTCATCTTGAACGGCCCCGCGTCATCTTCGAAGGTGCTGTGGAGCACCACGTACATCCCAGGGTTGACGTTCTCGATCTCGTAGGCGCCCCCGACCACTGGAGCGATCGAGAGTTCGGCCATCTTGTTGTCGAGGGTCATCGAGACCGCGATGACCTGGGACCCTTCGACCCGTTCGCCGTTCTCATCGATGACGTCACCCCGGATGCTCGGACCGGTCGACACCGGGACCCGGATCTCGATCTGCTGGTCCTGATCGGGCTCGACCCACGTGTCGACGGGGCGGTACCCCGGGTGCAGCACCCGGATGAGGGTCCGGCGCAGGGGCAGATCAGCGAGCAGAGCGATCCCGTCCGCGCCGGTCCGGCCCGCGTTCCGAACGCGCTCATCGATCGATTTCCCCCGGTGGATGAAGTCGACGGTCCCGGGAAGATGGTCCAGGTGCGGGTACGCGCACGCTCCGGCGACCGGAGCCCCGGAGCGCTCCTCGAACACGACGACCCTCACCGCCGCCCCTGGCGTGAGAGGGAGATCACCCGCGGTCACCCGCTCCGCCGCGGCGACCGCGACGGTGATCGTCTCGCTCCGCACGCTGCCCTCACGGTAGGCCCAGACCCAGTAGCGTCCCGGGGACAACCCCCCGAAGTAGAACGAGCCGTCTTCCTCATCGAACGTCCGAATCACCGGGTCGGAGTATCTCTGCGCCCCGACGTCCTTCTGGATCCCGACCAAGGCGCCGGCGACGAGGTCGCCGCTCGCGCCATCGATCACGTGACCGACGATCGAAGTCTCGAAGGGGAGAGTGATCGTCCACGGTCCGAGCTCACCCTCGGCGATCGACTCACCCTCGGCGACCGGATCTCCATCGCCGGCGGCTTCGGGCGAAGTCCAGAGAACCTCCTGGTACCGCTCCGCCGAAGCAGAGACCACCACGCGCTCCCACGCCTCGGGGATCCGGATCGTCACCCGCCCGTCCGCGTCGGCCGATCCACGTCGAATCGTCGCGTCGTCCGATCCGTCCTCGAGGGAGAGTGCGGGCGCCGCGAGTTCAGCAAGGTCCGTCTCCGGGGGCTGCGTGCACTCGAGAGTCGCCATCGGGATCGGAGTGCCATCGGGATCGACGAGAGTGATCTGTACCTCTCGGGTCGCTCCCGCGAGCGGTGTCTCGGCGACCGGATCTTCATCCGTCGATGGTTCCTGGGCTCGATGCGCGCCACTGGCGACGGAACTCCCGCCGCGCGTCACGGCGACTCCGCTCCCGGGACCGGCGGTCGCCGTGTCCCCTTCATCGAGTGCAACTGTCTCGCCGTCGCGCACGACCTCGACCGGATCGCCCCCGGTCGAGAGCACCACGACGGTGATGAGCACAGCGAGCCCGCCCCCGATCGCTGCGAGTTTCCGTCGATCCATCTCGGTTCCCTCTCTCGGTAGCGGGTCCATCTCCCGGACCCTCAAGCGGACACGTGCATCGGTGGCAAAGAGTTCGAGGAGCGGGGTGGCGATGCTCGCACGCCGCTGCGACGCCGCATTCCACTCCCCACTCCCACTGCTGAGACGGAGTCCATCGCGATCGCGTTCGAGAACCCCATGATCGAGGTCGAAACGACTTCCATCGTCGAGTTCGAGACGGGCGCTCCCATCCGTCAGTCGGACGGCATCGCCGCGAGCGAGCGCGCCCTTCGCTCCCAAGTCGTGCCAGGGACCGTCCCCCGTGCGCAGCTCGATCTTTCCGGTCTGCGCGACGATCGGCCATGAGGTCCCCGCTCGATCGACTGCGAGGACGAACCAGAGGCCGAGCCCCAGCAGTGCGGCCGCTGCGAGCGGAGCGAGGAACGCACGGCGCTCGCGACGGTGTGCCCGATGAACCACCGCTGGGAGCTCGCGGCGCATCTGATCGCGCCAGCGCCGCATCGCCAGTTCCGAGGGACGTGCAGGGTGGTCGGCGCGCTGGAGGAGCCGGGCGATGTTCCTGTTCGCGGTCTCCTCGGGGGAGTGGAGCGGGAGCTGGTTCCGATCCGGGTGATCATGCATGGCGCCACCCTTCCCGCCACTTGCCGGCGAGTAGCTCGAAGGTCCGCCGAAACGCGAGGCGCGCGCGCACGAGAGTCGACTCGACCGACTTCGACGAGGCGGCGCGTCGCCTTGCCATCTCATCGACCGGCATGGCGTCGACGTACTTTTCGCGGAGGACGTCCTGGTAGTGGCTCGGGAGGGAGGACATCGCCGCACCGACGAGCTCCTCGGTCTCTTCGCGCTCGAGAATCTCGTCGGGGAGCTCTTCCCGGGAGAGATCGGCGAGCAGGCGATCGATCTCGGGATCGAGCTCCGCGAGCAGGTCGGCTACCCTCTCCCGCGAACGACGGCGGCGACGGCGGCCGATGTGGTGCCTTGCGATCCCCTGGAGCCACGTCTGGAGGCTCGATCGACCCTCGAAGCGGTGGATCCCCTCGAGCGCGGAGAGAAACGTCTCCTGGACGACCTCCTCCGCATCCGGGACCGATCCCCCGACGCGAGAGTGGACGAATCGGTAGAGCGGCTCCGCGGTCCGGGCGTGGAGCCGGTCGAGCGCCGCGCGATCCCCATCGAGGATCGAGGCGACGAGTGCGCGCTCCTCTTCCCGGGATGTTCCGATCATCGGATCTCCACTCCGCCCGCTCCCCATCCTCCCAGCTGTGCCCGGGAGACGCGAATTCCTTCGGTAGTTCTCGAAATCGGACCGAGAACTCGCCGACGACCTCAATCCTCCGCGCTCATCCTTGCGAGGAAGCACCCCAACAGAGCGCGTGGAGCGTCGATGTGGAGCCAGTGCCCCGCGTCGGGGATCTCGTGGACTCTCAGAATGCCCGCCTCGGAGGCGGATGAGAGCCGGGCTCGCACCGCGGGACCGATGACCTCCGATCGCTTCCCGATCACCACCTCGACCGCGAACGGGGCCGAGGCGAGATCCGGCCAAAGGTCGACCTGGTGATAGTCCTCGAGGATCTCCTCGATCGCGTCGAGATCGATCGCAAGGAGGAGTCCCTCGGAGTCGCGCTTCAAGTTCTTCCCGAGCCACCCCGCGAGGGAGGCCGAGAAGCCCTGTTCGGTGAGACCCGAGGTGAAGTCACCGCGGCGAGCGAAGTGCCGCGGAAGCGCGCGGAGAGCCGCGATGACCCGGAGCACCGTCGATCGCCCTGCGGCCGCGGGACGCGGCCCCGGATCGGCATCGAGGAGCCAGACGGTGCGGGGCGAGATCGGGAGCTCCAGGGCGGCGCGGTAGGCGACCTTCGAACCGAAAGAGTGACCGCTGAGCGCTTCCGGTGCGATCCCCTCCGCTACCAGGGATGCGACGAGATCTCGCGCGGCCGCCTCGATGGTGTGGGGAGCGGCTCCTCCGGTTGCCCGACCGTGAAGACGCAGATCGACGAGCACCGCACCCCAGTCGGGACGCTCGTCGGTGAGTCGTCGAGCGAATCCCGCCCAGTTCGCGCCGCTGCCGAGTATTCCGTGCACGAACACGATCCAGCGTCGAGGCCTTCCCTCTCCTTCGACGATTCGAGCGAGATGGAGACGAGCGGACTCGGTCATCTCGCCTCCGGGGTTCCGTGCTCTGCCGGCGAACCTGTATCGTGGTCGCTCCCCCCCGCTTCAAGCGGATCCGCGGGGTACTCGGCAATTTCCGGACCCGCAGAGTTCACTCCCGAGGCCCGTTCTCGGGGTAGGGACCCTTCGCGTACCTGGGAGCAGCTGGTATCATCGCGGGTCGAGGAGCGTGTGGGGGTCCGGGCCCAAGGAACCTTCGACTGAGGGGTTCCCCCATCCGGAGAGTTCGTGACGACGGAGTCGTTGCGGGACGGACCATCCCTCCACCCCAATCCACGCCCTCCACCGGGTCTCCACCATCCCAGACGTCTTGTTCCGCCCCTGCGGCTCCGTCCCCCTCGGAGCGGGCGTGTCACCCTGGAGCTCCCGGTAGAGAAAGGATCCGCGATGTTCCTTCGCCGCGCACTCCGCGCCGCATCCGGCGTCGTCCCGGTCACCATCGGCATCTGTTGCCTCCTCCTCGTCCCAGCCACGACACTCGAGGCGCAGGGTCCGGACGTGATCGTCGGAGGCCTGTACGACCTCGCGAGTTGGGGCTCGAGCGGTGGGTTCCACGCCTACTCGGTGGGAACGGAGTCGTGCAACATCGGCGACGCCACCCTCGACTGGATCTCCACCACGAATCAACACCCCGTGATCGGGCAGGAATTGTTCCGCCTGCAGAACGGACGATTCGAACAGATCGGCATCAGCTGGCTGAAGCACGGATTCTGTGCGCTGAGCCTGACCCTCTGCGGTCCGTGCCAATCGACCGGTTGCTCGAACCTCGGGATCGGTTGCTCCGACCCGTACTCCGCGGGACTGAACGGTTCGCAGGGGAACCTCGGGCCGCGCTCGCAGGTGAACGCCCACACCGGGGTGTTCCCCTACCCATTCAGCGCACCGGCGTTCACCGGTCCGGTGGCGCGTCGCCTCCGCGTCGCTTCCGCTGCAGTCGATCCCGCGCTGAACCCCGGCGCTCTCTACTTCGTCACCGGCCACTACATCACCCAGGACGACGCGCAATCGGGGAACGGGGACAACAACGTCTCCTACCGCAGGGTGCAATTCGCCGCCGACACCAACCTCACGATGTCGTTCTTCCCCGGATCCGTGACGGAACAACAACAGCCGGGGATCCAGGCGTGGCAGGACCTCCAGCCGAGCGTCTCGCTCGTCGACATGCGTGTTCCGAATGAAGGACTCTTCATTCTCGGATACGACGCCACCGACAACGGAAACGGCACTTGGCACTACGAGTACGCGATCTTCAACCTGAACTCGGACCAGAGCGGTCAGAGCTTCAGCGTGGATGTCCCCCCGGGAGTCGTGCTCACCAACGTCGAGTTCCACGACGCGGAACACCACAGCGGCGAGCCGTACGCGGGGACCGACTGGAGTTTCACCCAGAGTGCGACGACCGCGACATGGACGACCGACAGCTTCACCCAAGATCCCGACGCCAACGCGCTGCGCTGGTCGACCCTGTACAACTTCCGCTTCGACGCCAACGTCCCCCCCGGTCCCGGGCAGGGGGTGCTCGGCCTCTTCAAGCCCGGGGTCACGAGTTCTCTCTCCGTCCCGCTCCTCGCTCCCACCGGTGGGAGCCTCGACTGCAACGGCAACGGTAATCCCGACATCGACGACGTCGCCACCGGAGAGAGTGCCGACTGCAATCTGAACGGGGTCCCCGACGAGTGCGAAGCCGACTGCAACCTCAACGGAATACCGGACACTTGTGATATCGCACTCGGAATTGCGGAGGATTGCGACGTCGACGGCACTCCGGACTCCTGCCAGGTGTTCTCCGGCGCGGCCACGGACTGTGACGGGGACGGCATCCTCGACAGCTGCGCGATCGCCCTCGGAATTGACGACGACTGCGACATGAACGGCATCCCCGACTCCTGCGAGCTGCTCGCGGGAGCGCCGGACTGCAACGGGAACGGAATCATCGACGACTGCGAAGCATCGATCGTCTTCGAGTACCAGCGGACCCTCGTCCCGCCGCTGCCGATCCTTTCGAACGGCATTCCGGTCCTCGACACGATCGTGGTGACGGGTACCGGCACCATCCTCGACGTCGACGTCGCCGTCGAGATCCAGCACACCTGGATCGGCGACCTGGTCGTGGGCATCACGAGCCCGGCGGCCACTGCGGTAACCCTGCACAACCTGACCGGCGACAACACCGACGATCTGATCGTGATCTACGACGACGAGTTGGCCGCGGGCACCATCGCCCCCGCGCAGCCGCTCTCCGCGTTCGACGGGGAAGACCAGCAGGGCACGTGGACACTCTCCGCGGTCGACAATATCAGCGCGGACGACGGCGCCCTGAATTCCTGGACGCTCTCGATCGAGATTCAAGGAGCACTGATCGCCGACTGCGACGGAAACGGGATCGATGACATCTGCGACATCGCCACCGGTGCCGCGAGCGACTGCGACGGAAATGGAATCCCGGACTCTTGCGACATCCAGGCTGGTTTCGGGGATTGTGACGGCAACGGCCTGATCGACTCCTGCGAGCTCGACCTCGGACTCGCGGTCGATTGCGATCAAAATGGGCTCATCGACTCCTGCGACATCGCCGCCGGGGCTCCGGACTGCGACTCGAACGGCTTCATCGATGATTGCGAGCTCTCGAGCGGCACTGCGACCGACTGCGACTCGAGCGGAGTGATCGACTCTTGTGAGATCACCGCCGGACTAGCGGCCGATTGCGACCTGAACGGGATCATCGACAGTTGCGAGCTCCTCGCCGGCACTGCCGTCGACTGCGACGGCAACGGCCAGATCGACTCGTGCGAGCTCACCGCAGGTACCGCGAGCGACTGCGACTCCAACGGAATCATCGACGGCTGCGACATCCTCGCGGGAGCGAGCGACTGCGACGGCAACGGCCTCCCGGACGCATGCGACCTCCTTTCGGGCGCCGATTGCGACGCCAACGGACAGATCGACAGCTGCGAGGTCCTCGCCGGGACCGCGACCGATTGCGATAGCGACGGTGTGATCGACTCTTGCGCCCTCGCCTCCGGCCACGGATCGGACTGCGATTCGAACGGCCTCCTCGACGCGTGTGACATCACCGCGGGTGCCGCCGATTGCGACCTGAACGGGATCCTTGACCTCTGCGACATCGCCGCGGGCGCTGCGGACTGTGACGGCGACCTAGTGATCGACGCCTGCGCGCTCTCTTCCGGCGCTGCGACCGACTGCGATTCCAACGGACAGATCGACTCCTGCGAGTTCGCCGCGGGCACCGCGGCCGACTGTGACGCCAACGGACAGATCGACTCCTGCGAATCCGCCGCCGGCACCGCCGCCGACTGCGACGGCAACGGACAGATCGACTCCTGCGAATTCGCCGCCGGCACCGCCAGCGACTGTGACGGGAACGGCGCCATCGATTCGTGCGAGCTCGCCGCCGGATCCGCGATCGACTGTGACGCCAACGGCGCGATCGACTCCTGCGAGCTCGCCGCCGGCACTGCGGCCGACTGCGATGCCAACGGACTGATCGACAGCTGCGAGTTCGCCTCCGGCACCGCCACCGACTGCGACGGCAATGGCCTGATCGACTCCTGCGAGCTCTCGGCGGGCACCGCGATCGACTGCGACGGGAACGGGCTGATCGACAGCTGCGAGTTCGCCGCCGGCACCGCCACCGACTGCGACCTCGACGGCGCGATCGACGCCTGCGAGATCGCGAGCGGCACCGAGACCGACTGCGATCTCGACGGCGTGATCGATTCCTGTCAAATTTCCCTCCTGCCCACCCTCGACTGCGACGGCAGCGGATCGCTCGACAGCTGTGAGCTGGCGGCCGGCACCGTGGCCGACTGCGACGCCGATGGTCAGATCGACGCCTGCCAGCTCTCCGCGGGCTCCGCCACCGACTGCGACGGAAACGGGGTCCTCGACGGCTGCGACATCGCCGGTGGCGCCACCGACTGCAACACCAACGGACTCCTCGACTCCTGTGAGCTCCTGGCGGGCGCCCCCGATTGCGATCAGAACGGGGTCCTCGACAGCTGCGATCTCGCGCTCGGCGGGGACTGCGACTTGAATGGACAAGTCGACGCCTGCGAATTGGCCGCCGGCACCGCCGCCGACTGCAACGCGAACGGCGTCCTCGACTCCTGCGATATCGCCGGCGGTGCCGCCGACTGTGATGGCAACGGCCAGATCGACCTTTGCGAGCTCACCGCCGGGACCGCGATCGACTGCGACGGGGATGGTGCGATCGACAGCTGCCAACTCGCAGCCGGGACCGCTGCCGATTGCGACTCGAACGGAGTCCTCGATAGCTGTGACATCGCCACCGGAGCCCTGGATTGTGACGGCAACGGGCAGCTCGACTTCTGCGAGCTCGCTGCCGGAACTGCGATCGACTGCGACGGCAATGGCGAGATCGACGCCTGCGAGATCGCCGCCGGCGCCTCCGACTGCGACGCCAACGGAGTCCCCGATAGTTGTGACCTCACCGCCGGCGCCCAGGACTGCGACGGAGACGGGGCGCTCGACGCCTGCGAGATCGCGGCCGGGACCGAGTCGGACTGCAACAACAACGGAATTCCTGACGCCTGCGACATCGCCGCGGGCACGAGCGCGGATGCGAATCTCGACGGGGTGCCGGATGAGTGCGGTTCCCTCCCATTCGTGCGCGGCGACTCCAACCTCGACGGCCTCGTCGATATCAGCGACGCGATCACGACCTTGCAGTTCCTCTTCTCGGGAGGGTCCGCGGGGTGCCTCGACGCCGGGGACACGAACGACGACGGCGGACTCGACGTCGGGGATGTCATCTACGGGCTCTTCTTCGGATTCTCCTCGGGTTCACCGCCGCCGGCCCCCTACCCCGCCTGCGGAGATGACCCGACCACGGATGCCCTCGACTGCCTGAACGGTTCCGTCTGCCCGTAGGAGGCTGTCGGAGACCCCAGTACTAGTCGTCGCCACGCACCTCCGCTCGGACATCGTCGGACACGTGAGTCCGGAGAGTCTGAGCGGGGGTGTTTTTCATTATGCGCCTTTCACTCTTCGAGTATGCATCCGGACAGGGGGTCACTGCGGCTGGATACAGCCGAGAGTGCCCCATCTTGGCTAGGATCGGCCATACCCAGGCTGTATATCTTGCTTAGGGACGGGTGGATCTTGCCGGCACCTGCAACCATCTTCCTCTCTTCTGGTTCTCGAGGCGTCGCGCACGCGTTCCGCGGGGTCCGCCTGTACCGATTGGCGCGACCCTTGCGAAGCAGCGCGCACGGATGGTCCAAGCGAACTTTGGTCGTTGGACCCGCCCTTCGCGGAGGAGCGGAGGACCGAGGAGCAAACCTCGACTCGCGGGCCCGGTGACCCACACCGGACCAGGCACCCTCGGGGGCCGCCGGAACCCCTCCGGCGTCCCCCTTTTTATTGGCAGCCGAGTGCCGATGGCGGCTCTTCTTGCAGCCGAGTTCCGATGGCGGCTCTTCTTGCAGCCGAGTGCCGATGGCGGCCCGGTTGCCGCGTTGAGGGGCCTTCTCCAATCCTCAACGACCCAGTAGGGTTGCCTCCGGTTGAAGAAGGTCCCTCGCCTTGCACCCGGACCACCCTCGACACTCTTCACGTTTTTGTTGCCGAGTGCCGATGGCCGCCCTGATGCCGCGTTGAAGAAGTTCTATGATCCTCGCGGACGAGGCGTTGCTCTTCGTCAGGCCGGGTGGGGCCGCATCGGCTCTCGGCGGCCACCTGACACTGGACCTGTATCTGACTCGCGAGTGCGGAAGCAACGGTCTTTCCTCCACGACGCGACTCTGTCACCCCCTCGGATTGTGACTCTCCTGTCGCATGCGACGCCCGCGACGACTGACTGTGAAGTGGCGCTTCTATTGCGAAGCTAGCGAAGTCGTTGCCCGCCTTGGGAGTGACACCGTCCCCGGGAATGACCCGCAACAACTGAACTATCCTGACTTGTCGTCCTGAAAGGGCAAAATTCGATGCAGCGAGCGATGCGGATCGGACCGCGTGGCGGGCCACTGCTGATCCTCGCGGGGGTGCTGTTCCTCCCCGCGCCCTCTGCCGACGCGCAGGCGGCGAATTACACCATCTCGAGCGTCACTGCGACGATCGGTAGCTCCGTGAACGTACCGATCCTGGTGACCACGACCGCGGACGCCGATGCGTTCTCGATCGGCGTCCAACATCTGAGCCCTGACTTGACGGTGACCGGCGTAGCGCTCGGGAGCGCGATCGTGGCGCTGGCTGCGATCGAAGCGAGCGTCCCAGAATTCTTCGAGTTCAATCTTGCACCCGCCCTGCCGGCCGGGCCCCCGACGATCGCCGGGGGTTTCACCGTGGGCCTGATCCTGGACTTCAGCGTCCTGCCAGTCGCGACGCGCCTCCTCGCGGGAATCGCCCAGGAGATGCTCGTCGCGACCTACGCGGTCGACGCAGGTGCTGCACCACAACTCGCGGCACTCGAACTCACGGGCGCCCTCGGCTCCCCCGCGATCGATGTGGTAGTGGTCCTCAGCGTCGCCGGCACTCCTATCGAAGTGTTCCCGACCCTGACGAACGGAATCATCACGATCGTCAGTGTCAGTTTCCGTCGTGGGGACGCGGATGGGAACGGAACCGTCTCGCTTCTCGACGGCGTGTTGATCCTATATCGGTCTTCCGGGCTCCTTGCCAACGGACCCTGCACGGACGCCGAAGACGTCAACGACAACGGGCTCCGCGACATCGTCGATGCCGCGTACCTGTTTCAGTACATGTTCGCGGGAGGGCCACTTCCTCCCGAACCGTTCGTCGCCTGCGGGGACGATTTGACTCTCGACGCGTTCGGATGCGGGGCGAGCACCTGTCCGTAGCTGTGGAAGGACCGAGGCCGCTCGAACCGAGCGGTGTCGATCCAGCAGGGAGCGAGGGGTAGGCCCGCGACGCTGCGCGTCGCGGGCCATATTTCTTCGGGTGCGAGCGGTTACCTAGGATCGGGGCCGACCCCAGGGATGCACCGGGCATCACCCACCCGCGAACCGTGAGCGGTCCGCCCCGAGCGATCGATCGCGAACGGGCCGAGATCTCGATCGAACGGAAGCAAGAGCACGGTGTCCGCATCCGTCCGGTGCCCCAACGGAGGATGGAACTTCGTCCCGCGGTAGCGAGCGACCCGCGAGATCCTGACCTCGTCCACGTCGCCCGCCAGGAAGTCGACCGGCTCCCCGCGTCCGTTCGGATCCGCCCCGATGAAGAGTGGCCAGCCGTTCCTGGTGCGAACCCCGCGGGCCGCGGTCGTCCCCACCGACTCGCCGTCGACGTAGAGGCGGACTTCTTCCCCGTCGAAGACCGCCGCGAGGTGAGTCCAGCGCCCCGGCTCGACCCGCACCTCGGAGGAAGCTGCCGGCTCCACGTGCGCGTAGGCCCCACCCAAGTGCACCGAGAAGCCCGGAATTCCATTCGAGATGAAGATCGCGAACTCGGAGTTCTCCGTCTTTGCGATGAACGGTCGCCGGCCCGCGACACTGGTGGGACGCACCCACCCCTCGATGGTGAAGGGCCCGTCGGGGAGATCGACCCGCGCACTCGCGATCGAAACGGCATCCCCGTCCCCGTCGAGGTGGAGCACTCCGGGGCGAATTGTTGCGAGTTCCTCGGCCGGAATCGATCCGACTTCGATCGGCAACTCCCACCGGAGCGGTGGAGCGATGACGCGCACCCCATCGACCTGCAACGCTCGCTCGATCTCGAGGGAGGGCGCGCGGTCGATCCGCGCGAGGGCTCCCAAATCACGAACCGAGTGCAGCTCGACCGCGAGCTTCCCGCCGGCGGGGATGATCTCGTGGAGGTGGTCGGGGCCGATCCACCACCCGGGGCCAGGCGATCGGGGGACCAGGGTGATCTCCAGTGGGTACGCCGTCGGATTGCTCAGGGAGAGAGGGAGTGATCGTTCCTCCGCGGAGAGATCCACCGCGATCGGTCCCGCAACCATCGGCGCCCACCCCGCGACGAGGCGAGTCAGGTCCCGCTGCCGCTCCGGCGTGATCGCTCGAGGGTCGAGGGTCACCCCCACTGGAAGGGTGGCGATCCGAATCCCCTCGGGACGGACCGTGACGATGTCGAAGTGGTGCAGATAACCCGCGGCGGGGAACTGATAGGACTTCGAGCCCCCAGTCGTCCCGAGAGTGACGTACTCGATGCCGTCCTGCGTCCGATAGTCGAGCCGATGGATGTGCCCTGCGAATACGGCACGAACGTTCCCCGCCTCGCGCAAGCGGGTGTGCACCTCGTCCCAGTTGCTCCCGACGTAGGTGCTGTCGATCCAGCGCGGGTGGTGTACGAACACGAAGACGTGGCGGATCGATCGCGTGCGCTCGAGCGTCTCGTCGAGCCACGCGAGCTGGGTCGGGCTCATCTGGATATGCCGCTCGGCCTGGAATCCCTTCGAGCCGTCGGTTGGATCACCCTCGTCGGTGTAGAGGATGATGAACGCGGAGTCCTTGTGCCGGAACCAGTACCAGAGTGGGCCGAAGTGCCGCTCGTAGTTCTGCTCGTGACCCTTCTCCGGGCGCCCTTCCCCCTGGTAGTAGACGTCGTGGTTCCCCGCGACCGGGTACCACGACATGCGGAGGCCGGACATCACTTCGCGATACTCCTCCATCTCCGGCAACCACTGCTCGGTGGTGTTGTATCCCTGGACCAGGTCGCCGACCGTCATCACCAGGTCGGGATCGAGGAGGTTCACCTCGCCGACGGCCTGCCGCAGCACGTCGACCCCTTCCGGCTGACCCGACGTTCGGTCGCCGAACAGTGCGAAGTGCCACACGTCATCGCCACGCGGGAGCGCGAGCGGCCGAGCTCCCTCCCGGTTCGTCTCGACCCCACCCTCCTGGGCGTCGATCGGAGCGGCGGCAAGACCGAGGAGGACCGAGACGATGATCCACTCCAGAGCGTCGGGGGGGCGAAACCGTCGATCGAGCACGCGAACCTCCTATTCCCCGGCATCGCAGCCTGGATCCGGGGCGAGGGCAAGGAATCTCCGTCTCGGGGCCATGTTGCCCGGGGACGGAGATGAGGCCGGGACACCGCGGCAGATCCGTCCCAGCAATCCGTTGAGCTCTGCGGGCGAATCGCGACGATGGCAGCGTCACCGGCAGTTCCCGACAGTGGAGGAGGCAGCGGAGTGAGTCGAGCGATCCCCCGGTACGCGTCCTCGGTCCCGCTCCCCGATCAGCCTTACCTCCCCGGGCGAACCCCTCGACCGCCAGAGGGAGCGGCTCACCACCCCTCCTCGGATGACCTCTGCACCGCGATCGAATACCTCCACGGAGTCGACCTCTTCAACCATGGGTGCTACTGGGAAGCGCACGAAGCGTGGGAGTCGCTCTGGCTCCCGCTCCACCGGGAGAGCGAGGATCGGCAGCACCTCCAGGGGTTGATCCAGGCCTCGGCCGCCCTGTTGAAGCTGCGACTCGGCGAGCCGGAACCGGCGCGCACCATCTGGTCACGGGGGCGCATTCGCCTCGTGGAGATCGCCGCGAATGCGCCGGATGGAGTGCATCTCCGGGTCTCTCTCCCCACGCTCGTCGATGAGGTCGATCGAGTCGTGGCCGCTGGAGTACCCGCCGAAATTCCCCCGCGGATCACCCTGCGGTGAACGAACCGGTGGCGATTCACCATCGCGACCCGCATCTCGTGGTGGTCTCCAAACCAGCGGGGCTGCACGTGCACCGCAGCGAATTCTCTCCCGATCGAGATGTGCTCCTCACCCGCGTCCGCGACCAGCTCGGGCAGCGAGTCTTCCCGGTGCACCGACTCGACCGCGCCACCTCGGGGCTGATCTTGCTCGCCCTCTCACCAGAGAGCGCTCGCGCGGTGCAAGGGCTCTGGTCCGATCCCCGTACGAAGAAGGAGTATCGGGCCCTCGTCCGCGGAGAAGCCGCCGAGTCGTTCGCAAGCGATCGCCCGTTGACCAGACGACCCGACCGAGTCGTCCAGCCCGCGAGCTCCTCGTTCCGATGCATCGCGATCGATCGCGGATTCTCACTCGTCGCCGCCACGCTCGACACCGGCCGCAGACATCAGATCCGCCGCCATCTCGCGCACCTCGGACATCAGATCGTCGGCGATACGACCTACGGGAAGGGGAGGATCAACCGTTGGCTGCGCGAGGAGTTCGGTCTGCCGCGGCTCTTCCTGCACGCGGGGAGGCTTGCGCTCGACCATCCCATGACCGGCGAGAGGATGGAGTTCGTGGACCCGCTGCCTGAGGATCTCGCGGGCTTCCTCGAGCGGTTCTCACCGATTCTCTTCGCTGCACCATGACGACCCGCGCGCGGGCAGCGGGCCGGCGTCCGGGACAGGCATCACCTTCGGCGAGCCCGTCCCCTGACGAGAACTCCCCCGCCGCCGATCGCCTTACACCAATCGCTCGCGGATCTGCCTCGCCCAAGGACTGGTCGGATCCTGCCGCAGATAGAACCGATAGTGCACCCGCGCCTCCTCGAATCGTCCCTCCCCCCAGAGCGTCTCTCCAAGATTGAAGTGAGCGTCGCCGTACTCCGGCGCAATTTCGATCGCTCGGGTGTACGCCTGGAGCGACGACGCGACCTCCCCCACCTCGGCGAGTACGTTCCCGAGATTGTTCCATGCCTCGACGTACTCGGGGTCGATCTCGACCGCACGCAGGTATTCGGCGGCGGCCTCCGCAGGATGTTCGAGGAGATAAAGGACGTTCGCCAGGTTGAAGTGTGCTTCCGGAAGACGAGACTCACCGCGGACCGCTTCCTGGTATGCACGGGTCGCTTCTTCGAGTTCTCCCGAGTCCTCCCGCCGCTGCCCCTCCTCGTACCACTGCCGCGGCGAGCGCAACAGCTCGGCGGGCGCGCTCTGTTCCGCGAACTCGAAGTCGAGTCGAAGCTGCCCCGAGGGATCGGCGATCGCTCCCCCCTCGAGCCGCACCAAGAGCTCGCCCTCGCGTTCGAGGATCGCACGACTCGCGAGGGTGTCTCCTGCGCCCGGCAGCCAGGCGCGCACGCGGTCCAACCCGGCTCGGATCCTTTCGAGAGAAACTCCATGCTCGACCAGATCCGCGAGCGCACGCGCAGCCGCGACCTGCCGAAACTCGAAGAACTCAAGCCGATGCACGGTGCGGGCGGGACGGATCAGTCCGACTCGGGACCAGCTGCGGATCCGCGACATCGGTACGCCGAGGATCCGGCCGAGCTCACTCGAGGTGCAGAGCCGGCGCACGGCGCCCTGTCGATCGTCGAGGCCGAGTTCGACCAACCACCGCTCTTCCACGACGATGCGCAGAGCGGAACCGTCGCGCTGGAGCTCGCGTGCACGTTCGAGGGAGCGGGTGGGGCGACCGTCCTCGCGGAGCGGCCAACCGTCCTGACCGACGACGAGCACCGCGGTCATCGGCCCCGGCCCCCGAACCGGTTCTGCCCCTGCGGCGCGGAGGTGATCCCACGCTTCCCCGCGCGTCATCGAGGCCAGACGCCCGGTGATCGCCACCTCGAGTCCGTGGTACTCCTTCCCCCGCGGTCCGGGATCGTCATCCGCCACGGGGGTCCTCTCCCGGTTGCACTGCCGAATCCACCCACGCGCGCAGGACAGGAGCTCGCAGCTCGCCACTCGCGGTCGGCTCGAGGTAGCTTACGTCGCAGAAGAGGATCGGCTCAACCCATCGGCCCCGATGGGTTCCACAAGGGACGACCGGGCGGTCCCGCTCGATCTCGGGCAGCCGCGCGAGGAGCTCTGCTCGTTTCGCGTCCGTCAGACCGCTTCCGACCCGGCCGACACAGCGCAGGGCTCCATCGAAACTCGCAGCGATGATCAGACTGCGGATCTCCTCACCTCGCATCGAGAATCCCACCACGGCGCACAGAAGCCGCTCGCTGCGCTTGATCTTCTGCCAGGCGTCTGTGCGCTCCCCCGGCCGGTACCGGCTCGTGAGGCGCTTGGCGACCACCCCTTCGAGCCCCGCGTCGACGCAGCGCTCGAAGTAGGCGCGGCCGTCGCCGGTGATCCCCTCGGAGAGGATCAGGGCCGGGAGGGACCGGCCGTCGATCAATTCTGCGAGTCGCTCGCGCCGCTCGGCGAGAGGTCGATCGAGGAGGGGGAGGTGATCGAGGTAGAGCAGATCGAATACTGCGTAGGTCGCGGGATGGGAGCGGGCGAGCACGGCCGCGCGCGCCGGTCGGCGGACCTGCTCCCGGGAGAGGAGCGCCCCGAAGTCGGGGAGACCAGCTCGGAGCACCACCAACTCGCCGTCGAGAACCGTCCCCGGGGGGAGCGCGTCCCACCCCTGATGCTCGGGATACCGATCGGTGAGGACCGCTCGCCTTCGATTCAGGAGTCGAAGTTCGGTCTCATCGCGAAAGAGGAGCGCCCGGGTTCCATCCCACTTGATCTCGAAGAGGTGCTCGTCCGAATCGAAGGGAGCGCCGATGCGAGCCAGCATCGGCGGGACGAAATCGGGGAGCGGTTCGGGTCGGGGCATCGCCTGGTCTCGGGACGCGAGCGGGGCTCCGCTCGGGCTACCCGCTCTTTTTCTTCTTCTGGGCGGTGGTCCGAGCGCTCGGGGCCATCTTCTTCGCTCGCTTCTTCGCCGGCTGCTTCGGCTGCTTCGGCTGCTTCGTCGCGACCTTCTGTGCGGGTTTCGAGCTCCCGCCGGCGGCGTTCCGCTGCACGTTCGCGATGCTCTGCTTCAATGCCTCCATCAGGTGGATCACCTTCGGCTCTTCCGGGTCGGCGACGGTGACGATCTCCTCGCCGGCGATCTTCATCTCGATCAGACGGGTCATCTGCTCGGTGTAGGGATCTCGGAACTCGTCGAGGTCGAACTCTTCCAGGCGGGAAGCCTCGATGAGAGTCCGCGTGAGGGCGAGCTCTTCGTCGGTGAGTTCGGGATCGGTGAGCTCTTCCGCGAATCTCCCCGGGCTGCGCACGCGCTCGGCGTAGGTCAGGACGCTGACCGCGATCACTCCTTCGATCGGCCGCAGGAGCACCAGCTGCTCCCGACCCGCGATGATCATGCGGGCGAGGGCGGTGATCCCGTCCTCCTCCATCGATCGTCGCAGGAGCGCGTACGGCTTCTGGCCGATCGCTCCGTCGGGGAGTAGAACCATGGTCCGTCCGGAGAAGTGGATCGGATCGATCTCCCCCGCACCGATGAATCCGAGGATGCGGAGCGCGCGATCGCTCTGACGCCGCACTTTCGCGATCTCGTCGCTCCGGATCACCACGTAGCGCCCCTTGTCGTACTCGTAGCCGCTGGTGATCTCGTCGTTCGGCACGGGCCCGTGTTCGGGACAGGACTTCTGGTACTGGATCCGGTTGTGGCACTCTTCGTGGAGCTGGTTCAGCCGGATGTCGCTCCCGCTCGCTGTCGCGGTGAACGCTTTCACCGGCACCGAGACGAGGCTGAGCTGGATGAATCCCTTCCAGCTGGAGCGCGGGGGCATCGAGGGTCTCCCTTCGGGGTGCTGCAGGCGTACTCGGCACCGGAGCCGCGGACGGGACGTGCGGTCCCGAGCATCCAGGGTCGGCGAGGGTCCGGCGGATGTCCAGATGCTATCGTGGCACGGGCCCGAGCGCGCCCCCCCGGAGCGGCGCAGAGCGTGGCAAGGCGGCAGCAACAGGAGGGACCGGCATGGCACCCCGGCGGGATCCACTCGCGGATTATCGGAACCGGCGCGACTTCGCGTCGTCCCCCGAGCCGTCGCCGGGTGCCCCCTCCCACTCGGGGGATTCCGGCCCGATCTTCGTCGTGCAGCGGCACGAAGCGAGTCGACTGCACTACGACCTACGTCTCGAAACGGGAGGAGCGCTGGCGAGCTGGGCGGTGCCGAAGGGGATCCCCCACACCCCCGGGCTCCGGCGTCTCGCGGTGCGAACCGAGGACCATCCGATCTCCTACGCCGACTTCGAAGGGACGATCCCCGCCGGTGAGTACGGCGGGGGTGCGATGCGGATCGTCGATCGCGGACCGGTGCAGTTCCTCGTCGATCCCGAAGCGGGGCTGCACGCAGGAAAACTCGAGTTCATCCTCGGGGGAAGTTCGGTCCGCGGGGAGTGGCACCTGGTGCGCCTCGAGAGTGGCGACTGGCTCCTCCTCAAGACTCGCGACCGCTACGTCCGCGGCGAGGGAGAGCCGCTCTTCCCCTTCGCGCTCTACGGGGAGCGTCGATCCCCACTCCCCCGATCCCTTCGTCCGATGGTCTGGGGTGAGGAGAGCACCCCGTTCGATGATCGAGGGTGGGTCTTCCTTCCCGAGCTCGACGGCGTTCGCGTCGCCGTGTTCATCGAGGGGGGTGTCCCACGAATTCGGGGAGGCGGGAGGGACCTCACCGCGGCGTTCCCGAGGCTCACGGAGGAGCTCTCGAGGATTCGGGCGACCGACGCCCTTCTCGACGGCGTCCTCATCGCACCCGGGGATGACCTGCGTCCCGATCGAACTCGCCTCGAAGCCCGGCTCGCCGGCGATTCCGAGATCGAAACGCAGCTCTATCTCCTCGACATCATCCACTTCGAGGATTGGCGCCTGCGGGAGCGGCCTCTGAGTGATCGACTCCGCGCGCTCCGCGCGGTGGTGCCAGATCTCACCCTCTGTCCGCGGATCGACCCGGTGCAGGGAGATGGAATCGCGCTCGCCGAGCACGCCGCCACCGCGGGGCTCACCGCGCTCTGGGCGCGAAAACTCGATGCGCCGTATCGCGCCGGCGCCCAGAAGGCCTGGCGGCGGATCCCGCTCGAGAGAAGCACCGTCGTCGGTTGCGATCTGATCTCCGCCCTCTCGGCGCCGTCGTCGCGTGGCAAGAAATCACGCGTCCGCATCACTCGCCGGGAGAGAGTCTACTGGCCAGAACTCGGCCTGACGAAAGGGGAGCTCCTCGACTACTACGCCGCCGTCGCCCCGCTGCTCCTCCCCCATCTCGCCGACCGCCCGCTCCATCTCCGTCGCTTTCCCGACGGCGTCACCGGCGAGGGCTTCTATCAGAAGGCTGCTCCGGACCACACTCCCGACTGGGTCCCGACGGCAACGCTCTCGACCAGTTCGGGGGAGAAGGCGATTCGGCACCACCTCTGCCCCGATCTCGAGACCCTGCTCTACCTGGTGAACCTCGGGAGCATCGACCTCCACCCCTGGGCGAGCCGCGTTCTGACCCCCGACTCCCCCGACCACCTCGTCATCGACCTCGATCCCGGGAGTGCGGGGTACGACCGGACGGTGCGGGTCGCGCGCATCGTCGGTCGGCTGCTCACCGGGGCGGGTATCCACCCGCACGTGAAGACTTCGGGTTCGCGAGGCCTGCACATCTACGTGTCGCTAGTGCCCGGATACACCTACGACCAGGCCGCGATGTTCGCCGAGATGGTCGCGCGCCTGGCGGTGCGGGAACTCCCGGAGATCGCCACCGTCGAACGTTCTCCCGGGAAGCGGGGAGATCGTGTCTACGTGGACTTCGGGCAGAATCGTCGCGGCCAGACGATCGTCCCGCCGTACGTCGTGCGTCCGGTCGCGGCTGCGAGCGTCTCGGTCCCGCTCGACTGGGACGAGCTCGATCCGGCCCTCCCTCCATCGGCGTTCCCCTTCACCGATGTGCTCGACCGCTTCGAGCGTCTCGGCGACCTGTTCGCCCCGGTCCTCGAACAGCAGCACTCGCTGGAGCCAGCGATCGAAGCGCTGGGGAAGCACCTGGGAAGGAAATGATGGGACTGGCTCGCCGCAGGTGATGTCTGTCCCGGACGCCCACCGGTACTCCGACTGGAGCCGAACGATCGCGAGTTGATGATCGGTGGATCGGCGGGCCAACGTCCGGGACAGAAGCTATGTAGAGCGCCGAGAGACTGGGCTAAAAACGTTTCCCTACCTCCTTGAAGAGAAAGGGAGAACCAATGACCAGTCCCTCGACATCGGCTCAAGCTACCACGACGGTTCCGGTGCTGTACAT
>JAQBGV010000106.1:0-3641 GCA_032128395.1 Planctomycetota bacterium
ACCGAGGAGCAACTTCTCGCGACCGGGTTCCACCGCAACACGATGACGAACGACGAGGGAGGCACCGACGACGAGGAGTTTCGCATCGCCGCGGTCCTCGATCGCATCGACACGACGATGAAAGTGTGGATGGGGCTCACCGCGGGGTGCGCCCAGTGCCACGACCACAAGTTCGATCCGATCGAGAAGCGCGAGTTCTACGCGCTCGCCGCGTTCTTCGACCAGAGCGAGGATGCGGATCGAGGCGACGAGGCCCCGACCCTCTCGGTACCGACCGAACTCGATCTCGAAGCGATTGCGGGTGCGCGCGCGGAGCTCTCCGCTGCGCGGGAAGCGCGCCGGGAGATGCTCGACCGTTTCCCGCATCAGCCCAATCCCGAGGAAGCACCCCCCACCCCGCGGGAGTCGGTCGAACTCGAGCCGATCCTCTCCGCGGGGAGGACCCCTCCCGGCGCAGATCTGCGCGTCAACGACGCGCAGCAGCCGTGGCCGTGGACCGAGCCGAGCGAGAAGGGGTCTCCGACGACCCCCGTCGTTCGGATCGCGGTGGAGAAAGGGCGCTTCTCGCAGGTCTTCTTCGATCGTTCCTACCTGAGGCGAGATGTCGCCGCCGCCGACCGCTTGGTCGCTTGGGCGTGGCTCGACCCCGAACGCCCCCCGACGACGGTGATGCTCCAGGTCCACTGCGACGGGGGCGGCTGGGAGCACCGGGCGGTCTGGGGAGCGGACGAAATCGGGTTCGGCGAAGCTCGGACCCCGGCGCGACGACGTCTCGGGGATCTGCCGGAGCCGGGGCGGTGGACGATGCTCGTGGTGCCGATCGCCGAGATCGGGATCGAGCCGGGGAATCGGATCACCGGAATCGCTCTCTCCGAACAGGGAGGGAATATCGAGTGGGCCGGGGTGTGGCACGAGACGCCGCTGCCGGCGGACCTGCGCTTCACTCGATCACTCGAGGCGTTCATCGAGACGATGAAGGCCGACCCGAACGCGCCGCTCCCCGGCGAGTTGCGCGCGGTCATCCAGAAGGCGGAGCCGACCGAGGAGGAATTCGCCCTTCTTCGCGAACATTTTCTCACCGCGGTCCACCCCGAGGGACGAGAGCGGTTCGCTCCGCTGAACGAACGAGTTGCCCGCGCGGAGCGTGAGGTCGTCTCGATCGAGGGGCGCGCGCCGAGGGTGCCGGTGATGCGCGAACTTCCGGCGGAGAAGCGGCGCACCTCCCACGTACTGAAGCTCGGCAACTTCCTGATGCCCGAAGGCGAAGTCGCCGCGGATGTGCCCGCCGCGTTCCACGACTGGCCGGAGGGCGCGCCGAAGAATCGCCTCGGCCTCGCCGCGTGGCTCGTCTCTCCCGACAACCCGCTCACCGCCCGCGTGCAGGTGAACCGAGCGTGGGAGCAGCTGTTCGGCCGCGGACTCGTCGAGACGATCGAGGATCTCGGTACGCAGGGGGTTCTCCCCTCGCACCCCGCGCTCCTCGATCACCTGGCGCTCCGCTTCATCGAGGATGGCTGGCGATGGAAGCCTCTGCTCCGCCGGATCGTCCTCAGCGAGACGTACCGTCGTTCGTCGACCAGTGTCGATGAGCAGCGCACCCTCGACCCGCGCAACGAACTCCTCTCGTGGTCGCCACGCCCCCGTCTTTCCGCCGAAGTGGTGCGCGACCAAGCCCTCGCGGTGTCCGGGATCCTCAGCGCGAAAATGTACGGCCCGCCGGTCTTCCCCGCCCAGCCCGATGGGGTCTGGCAGGTCGTCTACAACGGCGCGCAGTGGCAGGAGAGCAGCGGCGAGGATCGGCGCCGCCGCGCGCTCTACACATTCTGGCGACGGACCAGTCCGTATCCGAGCGCGATGACGTTCGATGCGCCGAGCCGTGAGGTGTGTTCCGCGCGCCGGATTCGGTCGAGCACCCCTCTGCAGGCACTCGTGACCTTGAACGACCCGGTGTACCTCGAGGCGACGGCGGAACTCGCTGCGAGGATGCTGGAGGCCCGCGACCGGGCCGGTGACCTGGGGAGCGCCCTCGCCCACGGCTTCCGGCGCGCGACTGCGCGGCATCCCGACGCAGAAGAGCACGCGATCCTCGAACGGGTCTTCCTCGAGCAGCAACGCGTCTATCTGGGCGATCCGGAGGCAGGTGCAGCTCTGCTCCGGGAGGGTCGTCAGATGATCGAGGACGAGACGCCCCCTGAGAGCATTGCGGACCGCGCGGCGTTCACCGTCGTTGCACAGGTGATCTTGAACTTGGATGAGGTGCTGGTGAGACGGTAGCGTGGCGGTTGGAGGGGTGCGTCGATGTCGGTCCGGGACTCCGAAGGCGGGGCGAGATGCAAGTTCAGATCCAGGACGCGCAAGCGGCGTTTTTCGCTCGCCATCACCATCCTGTTGTTCCTGGGAATGCTTGCGTACTCCATGCTCGGGCGCATCGACAAGATCTGGTGGTCGCTGCACGCGGAGCGCATCCCGATCGCCTACCCTTTGAACGGTGAACGGGTGACCGGCACCATCCTGCGTGGATCGTATCGTGGAGGTCAGCTCCATCTTCTCACCGCGTGGTACGACGAGGGAGGCGGGCTCGCCATCCGAGCGGAGATCTCGACCACGAAGTTCGGTCGTTGCACGGTCTGGCGTCCCGCCGGTGCGCTGTGGTACCAATTCGAAGCACCGAAGACTTGGGGCTTCACACCCGCACTCGAATGGAAAGCCGGTCGCAATCAAGCTCCCCCCTGGCGATGGGGCGTGCAGGATCAGGACCAGCCGACCGCACCGTGGGTGCGGAGGCAAGAGTCATCGGGAGAGTGGTACAAGGTCGAACTGGCGAGAGAGAACAACCGATGAGCCACTCGGATCACGCCCTCGAGGACCTCACTCGAAGACACTTCCTCTCCCGCGTCGGGACAGGGATCGGCGGGATCGCGCTCACGCACCTCCTCAGCGACCTCCCCGCGCTATCCGCTGCCGCACCGACCGGTGGGACCCCTCACTTCGCACCGCGCGCGAAGCGGATCATCGTCCTCCACATGGCGGGGTCGCCGCCGCAGCAGGATCTCTTCGATCCGAAACCCGCCCTCACGCCGCTCGACGGCAAGCCGTGCCCCGACTCGTTCCTCTCCGGTGAGCGCTTCGCGTTCATCAAGGGGCACCCGAAGATCCTCGCCTCGCCGTACTCGTTCCAGCCGCACGGACAAGCCGGCACCCAGGTGTCGGAGCTCCTTCCCCACTTCTCGCGCATCGTGGATGACGTGTGCGTGGTCCGGTCGATGCGCACCGACCAGTTCAACCACGCGCCGGCTCAGCTCTTCCTCTACTCCGGATCATCGCGACTCGGTCGGCCGTCGATGGGCTCGTGGATCACCTGGGGACTCGGGAGCGAGAATCGGGACCTCCCCGGCTTCGTCGTGCTCGTCTCCGGCGGGAACACGCCGAGCGCAGGCAAGAGCGTCTGGGGGAGCGGATTCCTGCCGACGGTGCACCAAGGCGTGCAATGCCGGAGCACCGGGGACCCGGTCCTCTACGTGAATGATCCGGCGGGGATCGATCGCGGGACGCGGCGGCGCGAACTCGATGCGCTCGCCGAGCTGAACCTCATCGAATCGGAACTCCACGGCGACCCTCGCACCCTCGAGCGCGTCGAGCAG
>JAQBGV010000107.1:0-5280 GCA_032128395.1 Planctomycetota bacterium
TCGATCGCGACGAGGGGATCGCGTTCCTGCGCGAGCTCTGCGCGCCGGACGCGGCCGAGGGGATCCTCCTCTCGACCTGCAACCGCACCGAGATCTACACGGCCCTTCCCCAGGTCGATGCCTCCGATCCGCGGATGCGTATCCTCGAGCTCCTCGCGGACCGGCGCGGCTTCCGCCCCCGGCACGCGCCCCCCAACCACTGGCGCGCCGAGGGACCCGCGGCCGTCACGCACCTGTTGCGCGTCGCGTCGGGTCTCGAGAGCCAGGTGCTCGGCGAGAGTCAGATCCTCGGGCAAGTGAAAGTCGCGCTCGAGTGGGCGGACGACGCGGGGACCTGCGGCAGCCACCTCCGCCGACTCTGGGAGCGGGCGCTCCGCATCGGCAAACGAGTGCGCGCCGAGACGACGATCGGCGACGGCGCACTCTCCCACGCGTACGCCGCGCTCGAGCTCGCCCGCAAGATCTTCGGAGGACTCGACGATCGCCGGGTGCTCATCATCGGCGCCGGGGAGATCGCGACGCTCGCCCTGGAAAACCTGCAGGGGATCGCGACCGCGGGGGTCACGGTGATGAACCGCACGCGCGAGCGGGCGGAGACGATGGCCGAATGGGCGCGGGCATCGATTCGCCCCTTCGACGAATTAGAAGCAGCCCTCGTCGATGCGGATCTGGTGATCACCTCGACCGGCGCGAAGGAGCCGGTGCTCCCGCTCGACCTGGTCCGCCGCGTCCGCGCGACTCGCGGGGGGCGACGACCGCTCCTGCTCGTCGACCTGGGGCTCCCCCGGGACGTCGATCCCCGGGCCGCGGGTATCGATGGCGTCTACCTGAAGAACCTCGACGACCTCGCCGCCGTGGTCGCCGCGAACACGCGCCAACGGGTCGATGAGTTGCCGCGCGCCGAAGCGATCGTCGCCGCCGGAACCGCGGCGTTCCTCGATTGGGCCGCGGCGCTCGCGGTCGAGCCGGCGGTCCGAGAGCTGCGCGACGCGTTCGAGCGAGCGCGAGGGGAAGAGCTCGCGGCGGTGCAGGGGCGCCTCGATCCCGATACGTACGCGATCCTCGACGAGACGACGCGTCGCCTGATCGCCCGGCTGCTTCACCTTCCCTCGGCGAACCTCCGGCGCGATGATGCACTGCGCGACCCGGAGGTGCTCGCGCTCTTCCGGCGCCTCTTTCTCGAGGAACTGCCGCACCCGAGTGCGGATCCGCGGGAGCCGCGTGGTGAGCGAGACCAGCACGGGGGAGACCAGGGCGGGGGAGACCTCGACGAGCGAGTCCAAGATGGGGGGGCCCGGTGAAACTTCGTCTCGGCACGCGGGGGAGCGAGCTCGCGCTCACCCAGTCCCGCTGGGTCGCAGAGCGACTTCGCGCGGCGAACGAGGGCATCGAGGTCGAAGAGGTCGTCCTCAGCACTCGCGGAGATTCCGACCTCGCTTCGCCGCTCCACACCCACGACACCCCCGGTCTCTTCACGAAGGAACTCGAGCGAGCGCTCCTCGCGGACGAGATCGACCTTGCGGTCCATTCGCTCAAAGATCTCCCGACCGCGACCCCCGGCGGACTCCTCCTCGCGGCGATCCCCGTTCGGGAGGAGCCGTGGGATGCTTGGATCAGCCCGCGCTTCCCCGATCTCGTCGATCTCGCCCCCGGAGCCCGAGTCGCGACCGGCTCGCTCAGGCGCCGCGCCCAGATCCTGAATCTCTATCCGCACCTCGAAGTGGTCGGGATCCGCGGGAACATCGACACGCGTCTCGCCACCGCCGAGGAGCGCGGCGATGCCGGGCTCATCCTCGCGGCGGCGGGACTGAGGCGCATCGGGCGCGCCGAGCGGATCCGCGCGACGTTCAGCGTCAGCGAGATCACACCGTCTCCCGGGCAGGGGGCGCTCGCGATCGAGGTGCGCGCGGATGACGCGGCGACGATCGCGGCGGTGTTCCCCCTCGAAGATCCGATCGCTCGCGCCGAAGTGACTGCGGAGCGGGCCTTCCTCGCGGCCCTCGACGGTGGATGTCACCTCCCGATCGGAGCCTTGGCACGGGTGCTGGGGACCCGACTGACGATCGTCGGCATGGTCGCGACCCCGGATGGAGATCGATTGCTCAGGCTCGGTGGCGAAGGGAGAGCGGCCGATCCCGCCGCGGCGGGGGAAGCGCTCGCCGCGACGATCCGTCGCTCGGGGGGGCAGGAGATCCTCGACGCGCTCGCCGAGGCCCCCGCTCCTCCGCCAGAGGGAACGCCGTGACCGCCGGGTCGTCGTCCGTATCCCCGCTCTTCGGTCGCGTCGTCGCGCTGACCCGCCCGCGCGACCGGATCGGCCCGCTCGTCCGAGCCTTCGCCGCCGCGGGTGCAGAGACGATCATCTGCCCGGTCCTGCGGCTCGTCCCGGTCGAGGGGAACGCTCGGACCGAGCTCGAGGAGACGCTGCGCACCTTCGTCGAGGGGGGCGCGGGTTGGCTGGCGCTGACGAGCGGTTCGGTCGTGCCGGTGATCGCCACGATGCTCGCTGCGGACCCGGACTTTCGAGACCGCGTCACGGACAGGATGCGGGTGGCAGCGATCGGAGGGGCGACGGCCGAGGCCGCGCGCTCCCGAGGGATCGCGATCGTACTCGAAGGGTCCGGGGCGGGGGCGGAGCGCCTCGCGTCGCAGATCCTGGCGGAAGATCCCCGGCCTCGCGTGCTCCACGTCACCTCCGATCGCGGGCTCGACACGCTCCGGCTGTCGATCGAGGCCGGGGGAGGCACCGCGACGCGCGCCATCGCGGTCGAGCATCGCCTCGAGCCGACGCTCGATCCCCGTATGTTGTTCACCTCCAGACCCGCAGGGCTGATCGTGTTCGCCAGCCCCAGCGCCGCCGAGGGACTCCTCAGCGCGTGCAGCGAAAAATTGCGTGCGAGAACCCTGAACATCCCCGCCCTCGCGTTCGGCGAGACCACCGCGCGCGCCCTCGCCGCGTTCGGCTTCGAGGAGGTCTGCGTCGCCTCCGCGCCCACGCCAGGTGCGCTCGTCGCCGCAGCAATCGAGCGACTCTGAGCGCGAATGCGTACTTCCTGGGCTTCACCGCGATACCATGCCGCCCCCTCGAGGGGTGCGAGAAGAGGTGCCAGCGATGAGTTTTCCGATGGAACGGATGCGACGGTTGCGCCGCACCCCCGCGCTCCGGCGCTGGGTCGCGGAGACGCGGCTCTCGCGGCACTCCTTGGTCCAGCCGCTCTTCGTGTGCGAAGGGAGCGGCATCGAACGACCGATCGCCTCGATGCCCGGACAGGCGCAGCTCAGCTTCGATCGCGTGGCGGAGCGCGCGAAACGGCTCGCCGGGGCCGGGGTGCCGGCGGTGCTCCTCTTCGGGATCCCCGCCGAGAAGGACGGGACCGGCAGCGGCGCCGATGACCCGGAAGGGGTGGTCGCCGAAGCGGTCCGCGCGGTCCGACGCGCGGTGCCGGAGATGATCGTGATCGGCGACGTCTGCCTCTGCGAGTTCACCGACCACGGACACTGCGGCGTGCTCGGCGAGCCGGATGAAGCAGGGGGGCAGACGGTCGACAACGACGCAACCCTCGAGCGTCTCGCGAGCGAGGCGGTGATGCTCGCGGATGCTGGGTGCGACATCGTCGCGCCATCGGCGATGGCGGACGGACAGGTCGAGGCGATCCGCGATGCACTCGATGACTTCGGGCACGCTCACGTCGCAATCCTCAGCTACTCCGCGAAGTACGCCTCGAGCTTCTACGGACCTTTCCGCGATGCTGCCGACAACGCTCCGGCGTTCGGGGATCGACGGGATTACCAGCTGGACCCCCGAAACGCCCGCGAGGCGATCCGCGAGGTCGAACTCGATCTCCAGGAGGGTGCGGACATCGTCATGGTGAAGCCCGCGCTCCCCTACCTCGACATCGTCTCGAAGCTGCGGGAGGAATTCGAAGTTCCGATCGCGGCGTATCACGTCAGCGGTGAGTACGCGATGATCGAAGCCGCGGCCGAGAAGGGGTGGATCGACGGGGACGCCGCTCTGCTCGAATCGCTGCGCTGCATCCATCGCGCCGGCGCGGACATCATCATCACCTACGGCGCCGAGCGGATCGCGGGCGCCCTCGAAGGTTGAGGACGCGATGACTCACCCCTTGCTCGACGCGCTGGCGCAGAAGACCCCCGCCCACACTCCGGTCTGGTTCATGCGACAGGCGGGTCGCTACCTCCCCGGCTACCAGAGGGTGCGCGCGAAGACCGAGTTCCTCACGCTGTGCAAGACCCCCGACCTTGCCGCCGAGGTCACCATCGAGCCGCTCGACACCTTCGGGGTCGACGCCGTGATCATCTTCAGCGACATCCTGGTTCCGCTCGAGGCGATGGGTCTCGAAGTGGTCTTCGGGGACCGCGGGCCGAGCATGGAACGACCGCTCGCATCGCGCGCGGACATCGATCGACTCCGCATCCCCGATCCCGTCGCCGAGACCGGGTTCGTGATGGAAGTGATCGCGGAGGTGAGGCGGCGGGTCGCCGGACGGGTGCCGGTGATCGGCTTCGCGGGCGCCCCGTGGACCCTCGCCTGTTACGCGCTCGAAGGCTCGCCGAGCCGCACCTTCGCGGCCGCGAAGCGCATGCTGTACGAGAGCCCCGCCGACCTGCACGTTCTGATGGAAAAAATCGCCAACACCGTCACCGCGTACCTGCTCGCGCAGGTCGAGGCGGGCGCCCAGGTGCTCCAGCTCTTCGACAGTTGGGGAGGGATGCTCGCGCACGAGGCGTTCCACGAGTTCTCGCTCGCGTACTGCCAGCGGATCCTCGAAGGGCTGAAGGGGTGCGGAGTCCCTCGAATCCTGTTCATCAAGGGCGCGGGAATCCACCTCGAATCGATCGCCGAGGTGATCCGATCGACCGGCACCGAAGCGGTGGCGATCGACGACTCGGTGACCCCGGCAAGAGCGCGTTCGGTCCTCGGCGGACTCTCCGCGATCCAGGGGAACCTGCCGCCGGAGGCGCTCTTCGCGCCGGTCGACGACCTGCGCGCTCGGGTGCGGTCCATCCTGGAGGCGTTCCGGGGTGATCCGGGGCACGTCTTCAACCTCGGACACGGGATCCTGCCGCCGACCCCGATCGAGCACGTCCGCGCGGTCGTGGAAGAGGTCCACGCGTGGGGCACCGCATCGCCGTAGGCGTGCCGCTGCCATCGTCTCTCCCGAAGGGTGAATCGAGAGCGGCTCTGCCGCGAGCGAGAGGGGGCTGCGAGCCAGACCCCTAAGAAGCGAGCGTAGCGAAGCCTCGTTGGGGTGAATCGTG
>JAQBGV010000108.1:0-6178 GCA_032128395.1 Planctomycetota bacterium
CCGCGCCTTCCGGCACCTCCTCGAAGCCATCGAAGTCGGGTCATCGGGTAATCGGTGATGGGACTGGCTCGCCGCAGGTGATGCCTGTCCCGGACGCTCGCCGGTACTCCGAAAGGTCCCGCACGACTGCCTTGTTGAAGAGGGGTGGAACAGCGAGCGAACGTCCGGGACAGGCATCACCTTCGGCGAGCCAGTCCCATCATTCCATCATCCCATCCCCATCTCCGAACGACTTGCATACGGCACCTCCTCGGACGCTCGCCTGCTGATCCACGGCCCGGCTTCACGCTTCGAGATCCTTCAGCCTCTCGTCGAACTCCTTCGAGCGCTGGTCGTGTTTTGTTGTCGCTTGCTCGAGGCTGGAGTAGAGGCGCTCCTCCTCCTTGCGGCACTGGCGCAGGTCGCTCGCCAGCTGTCCGATTCGGTCCGCCTCCTGCGCGTTCGAGGCCTCGATCAGCGCATCGCTCAGCCGTTGGATCTCGGACTCGAGCTCGATGAGGCGGGTTTCGTTCCGCTCCATCACCTCGGCGAGGGGCCTGAGGGTCTTCGAGCGCTCCGCGATCACCGCCGCGCGCTCTCGCCGCAGCTCCTTGCGATTCGGACGGCGCTGCGTCGAGGTCTGCGTCTCTTCCGATGAGGCCTCGTTCGACTCTTCCTCCCAGCCGATCCGGTCCAAGAAGTCCTGATAGGTCGACTCGTGGATCCGCACCCTTCCCCCGTCGAAGACCACCAGTCGGTTGCAGAGCCGGTGCAACATCTGCTCGGAGTGAGTGACGAGGATGACCGTCCCGGGGAAGCTCTCGATCGCATCGGTCAGGGCCTCGGTCGCGGGGAGGTCGAGGTGGTTCGTCGGCTCGTCGAGGAGGAGCAGGTTCGCCGGGGTCGCGAGCACCTGACCGAGCTGTACCCGGGAACGCTCCCCCCCCGAGAGCACATCGACCTTCTTCTCGGCGAGAATTCCGCTGAACATCATCAGGCCGCAGAGCCCCCGCGCTTCGGAGCGAGTGATATCGACCCGGACCGACTGGATCTCTTCCTCGACCGTCTTGCCGGGGCGCAGGCGATCGATGTTGCTCTGACCGAAGTAGGCGAGCTTGTGATTGACGTGGAGCTTGACCTGTCCAGAAATCGGCGCGAGGTCGCCGGCGAGGACCCTGAGCAAGGTCGATTTCCCGCGGCCGTTCGGTCCGATGATCCCGACGCGATCCCCGGTCCGGACCGTCAGGACGAAGTCCTCGAGGAGGTTCTCCCCGCCGGGGTACGCAAAGGTGAGGTCCTCGGCCTCGACCATCCACTTCCCCTGGAACGGGGCGGCGGTGAATGCGAAGTCGAGGGTGGAAATCTCGTCGAGCTTGTCGAGTTGAGTGCGCTTCTGGATCTGTTTCAGGCGCGATTGGGCCTGACTCGCTCGCCGCGCCTTGGCGCGGAAACGCTCGACGAAGAGCATGTCCTGCTTGAGCTTGCGCGCCTCGTTGACGCGGGTCTTCTCGTGGAGCTCCTCCTCGAGGTCGAACTGCTGGAACGCCTTCTCGGTCCCCCCGGAGAACTTCCGCAGCTGGCAGCGATGGATCGCGAGGGTGTGGGTGGTGACCGAGTCCATGAATTCGCGGTCGTGGGTGATGAGGAGCAAGGTGTTCCGCCACCCTCGGAGGAAGCCACGGAGCCAGCGGATCGAGACGATGTCGAGGTAGTTGTTCGGCTCGTCGAGGAGCAACAGGTCTGGTTCACCGAGGAGGCACTTCGCCAGGTTCAGCCGGACTTGATAGCCGCCCGAGAGTTCTTTCGGCGACTTCGAGAACTCCTCGCGTGAAAAGCCGAGGCCGTGGAGGGTCGCCTCGGCTCGATGGATCTCGAGATAGCCGTCCTCGTGCTCGTCGAGTCCCTCGCACACTTCTTCGAGCACGGTGGGGCAGGTGAAGTGCAAGTGCTGCGAAAGATGTCCGACGCGGCAGTGGCGCGGCAGGAGCACCTCCCCGGCATCGGGCTCCTCTTCACCAAGGATGATCTTGAAGAGGGTCGATTTTCCGTGACCGTTCAAGCCGATCAGGCCGACCCGCTCCCCTTTTTCGACGAGCGCCGACCCATCGTTGAAGAGGCCTTGCCCTCCGTACGACTTCGTCAGGTTGCGGATCTCGAGCATGTCATTTCACAGCATCGCGCTGGGCGGGAACGAGAGCGGGCCCGTCCGCTTCGCGCGGCCGAGCCCGCTCGGATATCTGCCGCTCCCGCTACTGGGAATTCTTCGCACCTTGGCGCGTGTACACGAGCCTCATCGCCATGTATTCGCTACCGTCCGGCCCGGGGCCGAACATCTCCACCGTGTGGTGATCCTTGTCGATCGTGGTCTCGACCGATCGCATCGGGACGTAGCGGTCCTCGAGCACGTTCGGGCCGGTGCCCCAGGAGTGGATGCTGTTCCCCTTGCGGATCCCCTCCATCGACGTGATCCCGGTGCCCATGTTGTCGACCCAGCTGCTGACATACCTCTTCTTGATGTTGTCGTAGCCGGTGATCGACATCCCCTCGAACGGCATCCCCATGAAGTCGCCCGTGTCGCGCTCGATCAGGTAGCGCCCGCCCATCGCGGACTCGATCACGGCGACCGCGGGGCTGGTCACGGGAGGCGCACCGGGGACCATGAACATCGAGACCTGTGCGTCCCACTTCCCTACCCTCGCTTTGAAGTGGTCGTGGGCCGGGCCCGGAGTCATGAACTCCGTCCACTTCTCCATCATCAGGGCTTCGTCCTGCCCCGGATCCTGTGAGACGACCTCGGTCGTGACGAGAGCGACGACTGCCACCAGCACTAGGACTCCCAGAAATGCACGGATTCTCATGCAAACCTCCCAATGGACCTACGCAGCGGGCCTGAGCCATGGTCGACCATTGTGGAGTAACCCGAGCCGCGGGTCGAGACCTTCAGCTGAGGTCGGACATCGGGCAAGATAGGGGGTCCGGAGCCACCCCCGTTCCCGAGGAGGAACCATGCTGCGCCTCGCGATCACCCTGTCCGTCCTGTCGCTACTCCTCCCCGCCCCCCTCGCCGCCGCCGATGACGCCGACCCCCGGGCCGGGGGTGAGGCGCACCCCGGTTGGGCCGTCCTGTTCGACGGGAAGAGCGGAAAGGGATGGCGCGGGTACCAGAAGGAAGCCTTCCCCGAGCAGGGATGGACGATCGAGGATGGTTGGCTCCACGTCGTCGCGGGCGGCGGCAGCGGAGACATCGTCACCGAGAAGGAGTATCGCGACTTCGAACTCAGCCTCGAGTGGAAGGCGGCCAAGGGAGCGAACAGCGGGATCATGGTGCGCGCCTCCGAGGAGGAAGCGACCCCGTGGATGACCGCGCCCGAGTTTCAGATCTTCGACGACGAAGATCTCCTCAGCGAAGCGAACACGTCGGCGGGCTCCATCTACGGTGTCTACCCACCTGCGAAGAAGGTACTCAAGCCCACCGGCCAGGTGAACCACGCCCGCATCGTGATGCGAGGCCATCGCCTCGAGCAATACCTGAACGGCGTGCTCGTCGTCGACGCAGTGCTCGGCTCCGACGACTGGAACGCGCGGGTGAAGGCGAGCAAGTTCGCGTCGATGCCGAGTTTCGGCAAGCTCGAGATGGGTCGGGTCGTATTGCAGGATCACGGGGACGAAGTGTGGTTCCGCAACATCGAGATCCGCGAGATCTCGCCGAGGGAAGCGGCCCTCGGGTCCCGGGAACGGTTCGATCTCTTCAACCATCGTGACCTCGCAGGGTGGGCGTACTACCTGAACGAAGAGGGCGCGAAGATGGAGGACACCTGGCGGGTCGTGGATGGAATCCTGATCTGCAAGGGGACCCCCGCCGGGTACATCCGCACGGAGGCAGACCACACGAACTACCACCTCGTCGTCGAGTGGCGGTGGAATCCGTTGACGAGAGTGGCCGGGAACTCAGGGGTTCTGCTGCGCAAGATCGGCGAGGACAAGATCTGGCCGCGCTCGATCGAGGCGCAGCTCCAGTCGGGGAGCGCGGGCGACTTCTGGAACATCGGCGATTTTCCGATGCAGGCGAGTCGCGAGCGCAGCAACGGCCGCAACACGAAACACATCAAGGCGAACGAGTATCCGATCGGCGAGTGGAACCGCTACGACATCCACGTCGACGGGGGCATTGTCGAACTCCGGGTGAACGGCGAGGTCCTGAACACGGCGACAGAATGCCAAGAGACTCCGGGCAAGATCTGCCTGCAGTCGGAGGGGGCGGAGATCCACTTCCGCACGGTGCGGCTGTATTCGCTCCCGAGCGAGGAGAAGAAGGACGCGCAGTAGTCCTCACCGTAGAATAAGAGTCCGTTGCAAGAGTGCTTCCGATCCCTCGGACGGGATGACTGTCAACGGGCTGCTGGGTCTGGCTCACGATCGGAAGGCTATCGATGCTCAAGCTATCCATGCTCAGGCTATCCATGCAGCGACTCCTCTCCCTCGTCGCCCTCTCCCTCGCGCTCGCTCTTCCTCTCCCCGTCCGGGGGACCTGGTCGATCGTGGTGTGCAATCAGACGACGAAAGAAGTGGGGATTGCCTCGGTCACTTGCCTGACCAGCTTCAACCTGCTCGCGATCACCCCGGTGGTGAGGGTCGGAGAGGGCGCCGGCGCGGTCCAGGCCGCGGGTGACTTCGATGGGATCCGCCGGCCGATCATCCGCACCGGACTCATCAACGAGACCGATCCGCAGGAGATCCTGAACCAGCTGATGGCCATCGCTGGGCACGAGGACCGACAGTACGGAATCGTCGACACTCTCGGGCGGGCGGTGACCTTCAGCGGCGCGCTGAACGCGGACTGGGCCGGCGGAGTGACGGGGAACTTCGGAGATTTCTACTACGCGATCCAAGGGAACATCCTCGCCGGGGGGTGCGTGGTCCCGGCGGCGGAAGCAGCGCTCCTGACGACCCCCGGCGATCTTCCCACGCGACTGATGGCGGCGATGCAAGCGGCGCGGTTCGAGGGTGGCGATGGACGTTGCTCGTGCAATCCGGGAGCCGCGACCATCTGCGGTTGTCCTCCCCCGAGCTTCACCAAGTCGGGCCACATCGGGTACCTCGTCGTCGCCCGGATCGGGGACAGCAACGATCTGGTCTGCAACGCCAGTGGCTGCGCGGATGGAAACTACCTCTACAAGCTCAACGTCGCGAACCAGACGGTGTCCGCGCTGGATCCGGTCGCGCAGCTCCAGAATCTCTTCAACTCCCGCCGCACGGTCCTCGCTGGTCGTCCGGACGCGATCGCGAGCACTCAGACCATCGCCCCGGTGGCCGGCGGAGCGATGCTGACCCTCTCTTTCAGCGACTACGACGGTGCGCCGGTGACGCTCCCGCTCACCGTGACGGTCGCGCACGAGCTGGACAGCGACGGGGTGGCCGTGATCGGGACTCCGGTCGATCTCGGGGGTGGAGTCTTCGAGGTGTTCCTCGGCGAGGGCACCGGTTTCGGGGTCGACCGATTGCGCTTGACCGGGGATGACGGCTTCCGCTCGGTGACGATGATGCCGAGTCCGAGTCTCTGCTGGGGTTCCCTCGCCACGGGAGCATCCGATTGCAACGGGAATGGCATCGCAGACCCGTGCGACTTGTTCTCGGGGACCTCCGCCGACCTCGATGAAGACGGCTTCCTGGACGAGTGCACGCTCTTCTCGCGAGGAGACTGCAATGCGGATGGCACTCTGAACATCGCCGACGCGGCCTCCGTGCTCGAGTACCTGTTCCTCCCTGCGGTGACCCAGGTGACGTGCCGGGAGGCGTGCAACTCGGGGGGCGGAGATCAACTCGATATCGCGGACGGGATCCACCTGCTCAGCTATGTCTTCGGGATCGGGTCTCCCCCGCCGTCGCCGTTCCCAGACTGCGGAACGGACGAGACGCCGACGCCGAGCGATGGCGCGGACAGCACCTTCTGTCCTTAGGATGGATATGGGGACTGGCTCGCGGCAGGTGATGCCTGTCCCGGAGGATCGCCCGCTAATCCACCGTTCTTCGACAGGCTCCTTCGACCGTCTCGCAGGGCGCGTGGTTCGTCGGAGTACCGGCGGAGGTCCGGGACAGGCATCACCTGCGGCGAGCCAGTCCCAGCTCTACTGCTCCCGATCCCGGCGCTCGAGCTCCTCTTGCGCCGCCGCCGCCGCCGCCTTCCGCTCTCGCCAGTGCG
>JAQBGV010000109.1:0-12963 GCA_032128395.1 Planctomycetota bacterium
GGTCTCTTCGATCCTCGACGACCCGAGGGGGTCGCCTGCGGTCGAAGCGACCCCCGCGCCTTCCATCCGGCACCTCCTCGAAGCCCTTTGCGTGGTTGGCCCGGGCTTCGATGGGGCACCGTCTGCTGCGTTGCGGGGGTCTCTTCGATCCTCGACGACTCCGATACCTCATCGAAGCCCATTGCGTGGTTGGGGCTTCTGAGAGATGCGGGCTACTGCTGGGGACTGGCCCCGCACAGTGGTGGCTGTCCCAGCTTCTGCCCTACCCGACCTTCGTCGGGCGACGAGCCAACAGTTCTTCGTAGACCTGCTCCGTCGCACTCAGCATCGCTTCCCGTGACCACCTGTCGCAGATGATCTCCCGCCCTCGCTTGCCGAGGCGCTGCAGTCCGGTGCGATCATCGAGCAACGCACGGATCGCTGCGGCGAATCCCTCGGGCTCCCCGGCGGGGACGAGGCGGCCGCACTCGAGGTCGACGATTTCTCGCAAGCCGCCGACTCTCGCGGCGACGACCGGCACCTCGCACGAGAGCGCCTCCGCCGCGACGAGCCCGTGCGCTTCGGTTCGGCTCGGGACGAGCAGGAGGTCGAAGGACGGGTAGAGCGCCGGGACATCATCGCGCAGACCGAGGAACTCGACGCGGTCGGTGACTCGGAGCTCGATGGTGAGCGCATGGAGAGCATCGCGTTCGGGTCCATCGCCGACGAGCACCAGACGGACTCCGGGAATCGAGGCCACCGCGCGGATCGCCAGGTCGACCCCCTTCTCGCGGGTCAGCCGCGCCACCACGCCGATCGTCGGCACGTCGAACGCCCAGCCGAGCGCGCCGCGGGCCTCGGCCTGATCCCCCGGGGAGAACCTCCGGGTATCGATTCCGTTCGGGACGACGACCGAGCTCTCTTCCGACCACAAGCGATGCGCGATGCCGTCCTCCCGCTCCGCGGCGTTCGGGCAGACCACCACATCGGCAGAGCGGGCACTGCGTCGTGCCAGTTGCGCGAGCACGCGCCGTTTCCAGCCGGCGCTCGGCACTCCCGGGATCTCGGCGGCTGCTCCGAGGATGTGGCCGTGGGGGGAGAGGACCACGCCGGGAATTCCCGCGCGTCGCGCGGCGCGGCAGAAGATGTACCCCGCCTTCGAGGTGTGCGCGTGGACGATCGCGGGACGGCGCCCGCGGATGAGTCGTGTCATCTCACCGAGGGCTCTGAGGTCTTTCCACGGCGACGCGGCGCGGACCAAGTTCGGAACGCGGATCAATTCGACCCCGAGGGCCTCCGCCTCGGACCAGAGGCTCCCCTCACTCCCGGTCTCTTCACCGGCGAGGAGCACGGGCCGGAAACGGGAGCGATCGAGCCCGCGCACGAGATCGAGCACGACGAGCTGTGCCCCCCCCCGAACGAGGCGGGTGATCCCGTGCCAGACTTCGCGGGGTGCGTCTCCCATCGTTCGATCCCCAGCCCTTCTGTTGGGATTATCGGTAGATCGTGGTTCGGACTCGAACCCGCGTCTGGGAAGGGGACCTCCGGGGTCGGCTCACCCCCCGAACAGCAGGTCGTTCCCCTTCGACCACTTGAGGAGGCGGTACGCCGGGAGCATCGCTCGGAACTCCGCCTCGATGCGCTCGAGCAGGCCACTCTCGGTGACGAACGGGTCGTCACGGGGGATCGCGCGCTCGATGTGGAGCCACTGATCGCCTGGGATGTAGTAGCGCATCGCTTCTGCGAGGTCGCGGCCTTGGATCTCGTCGCAGGGCCGGACGCGCCGGTGATCGCCGAGACGGAAGCCGTAGCCGACGAGGGAGTGGAGCGCCGCCGCGAGCTCATCGCGGCGTGCCTCCGTCTTCAGGCCGCGTTTCAGGTTCTCCCCGTCCCACCACGCACCCTTGTGGATGCGGAGCGCGATCTCGAGCCCCTTCTCTGCGATCTCGAGGACCAGGATCGTGTGGGTGTAGTTCTGGTCGAGGTCCTTGCCGAGATCGACGCCGAGGTGCCGGACGATCGCCTTCCGCTCCTTCTCCCCTCGGGACAGGTAGACCCACTGCGAGGCGACGCGGAACGCGTTGAACTTGTAGGGGTGGTGGAGGCTCGCCCGCGAGACCAGCTCGAGGTCCTTCGACGCGAGGGCCTTCAGGAGGTGCTTGCCGATCGCATCGAGCTTGCGGCGCACCTCGAGGCGAGCGTCGTTGAACTCGGGGTTGCGCTGGATCGACTCGCGGAACTTCTCGAAGTCGGTGGGGAGGAATCGAACCTCCCGTGGATCGATCGGGGAATCCGTGGACATCATTTTCCCCGTTGATCTGGCGTGTACAGTTCCCGAGCCCGTTCCCGATGCCGACACGATACGGGTCGAGAACCGAATTGCGCACGAAAGTTGAAATGCAGCCAGTGGCCAATCCCGTCTCTACAGCGTGAGCTCCGGGATCGGCAGGAATCCCGCATTCTTCTCGAGCGCAGCCTCCGTCAGTCGGTCCCACGAATAGCGGGAGACGACGAACGGTCGGCAGCTGCGGCTCAGGGCGGAGAGGTCGTTCCGGCGGCGCGCCCAATACCGGAGTCGCTCGGCGAGCGCCTCGTGACCGACCGCCCCTGCGAGCAGTTGCGGTTCGAGGTCGCCGAGGATCTCGACCGACCCCCCGACGGGTGTGGCGATCACCGGCGTGCCGCAGGCGAGCGACTCGATCGTCGCCAGCCCGAACCCCTCGAGGGCGCGGGTCGGAACCACGGTGAGATCGCTGGCGGAGTAGAGAAACGGGAGTTCCTCCTCCGGGAGGTAGCCGGGGAAGCTCACGTGATCGGCGAGTCCGAGTTCCTTCGTGAGCGCGAGGAGTGTATCGCGCTGTGGTCCGGTCCCCGGCAGCACGAGCTGGTAGGGGCCGAGTTCCTCCCCGAGCAGGGCCACGGCTCGCAGCAGGAGATCGATCCCGGTGCGGGGGATCAGCCGGCGCACCGCCGAGATGAGGAGACCCGCCGGGGGGGCTCCGAATCGCTCGCGCGCGGCGGCGAGAGCAGCTCCCTCGAGGGGGCGGAATCGCTGCAGGTCGACACCTCCGGGGTGCACCTCGGTCCGTTCGCGTTCGATGTCGTGCAGTTCGATCAAGGTCGCTCGCATCGACTCCGAGAGGCAGACGATTCGCTCGGCGCGGGCGAGCACGGACCGTTCGATGCGACGCCTCATCTGAACCTGCACGCGAGTGGTGGCACCGTGCTCGACGATCCGGGCGAGGTCGCCTTCTCCGAACCGCTCCGCGAGGTACTCGAAGGGCCACGGGGAGTGGAAGTAGTAGGTGATCGGAGCTTCGATGGGGCCGATCGCGTGCGCTGCGAACGGTTGGTGATGGAGCACCCGGTCGGGAGTGAAGGGGAGTCGGCCCCACGCGCGTCGCGCCGCACGACGAGTGCCGATGAAGAAGCCGATACCGCGGGACTGACCGGTCCGGTACCGGAACGAGATCCAGCGGACGGCCACCCCGCGGACGGTGAGGTCCTCGTTCCGCTCCCGCGGTGCCCCGGCGACGATCGCCACCTCGTGCCCGCGCGAGACCAGCCCCCGCGCGACCTCGACGATGACCCGCCCCGCGCCACCGATGTTCTCCGGGTCGACGTAGTCCGCACTGATCGCGATGCGCATCGTGATGGGCCCTTTCGAGTCCCGGTCCCTATCCTCTGTTCGGTTCGATCGGGGTCGGGCTGGAGGGGGGAGTGCTGCGGGGATGCTGGTTCTGTGCCGATATCTGGAGGAGATGCGCTCCCGTCCTGACCGGAGGGTCGATGTCGCCACCAGCCACGAGCCCGATCGCAGTCCTGATCCCGGGGGGATTCCCCGCGGATCGCGACCAATATGCCGCGGAGCACGGCAGCGAGCGCTCGGTCCCCCTCGCGCTGCGCAAGCTCGCGGGGTGGGGGGGGGCGACGCCTCCCGTCGGTTCGGTTGCGCCGAGCTTGTCTGCGCGCGATGGGGATCGCTCTCCCCCCGTCGGGGGCCGATGAACGCCCTGCCTGGATCGGGCACGACGTCTACGTCGACGAGGTCTTCCCTGAATTGGTCACGATCGAGCCGGGAGCCGTGGTCGGCCTGCGCGCGCTCCTCCTCTGCCACGACGACGCGAACCGACGGGTCGCCCCCATCCGGATCGGGCGTGGCGCCTACATCGGGGCGGGCGCGATCATCCTCCCGGGAGTGACGATCGGCGCCGGCGCGAAGGTCGGGGCCGGTGCGGTGGTCACCCACGACATCCCCCCCGGCGAAGTATGGGTGGGAGTCCCGGCACGTCCGGTGGAAACGGCGGGCGCGGACCCCATCCCGGAGCGAACGGTGAATCGTGAGCGGCTCTGCCGCGAGCGAGAGGGGGCTGGGAGCCAGCCCCCTAGACTACGAGAAGCCGGTCCACGCGTAGAGTCGATCCCCTCCGCCGCTTGCCCCCCGCAATCCCCATCGGTACCTTCCGATCCTCCTCCAGCCGGGAAGCGCACCGATGGACCCCCACTCGCCGCTCAAGATCGATCTCCACACGCACATCCTCCCCGAGACGTGGCCTGATCTGCAGGAGCGCTACGGATACGGCGGATTCGTCTCGCTCGACCACCACGCCTCGTGCCGCGCGCGGATGCTGATCGACGGGAAGTTCTTCCGCGAGATCGAGGACAACTGCTGGAGCCCGGAGCGCCGGATCGAGGAGTGCGACCGCGATGGCGTGACGATGCAGGCGCTGTCGACCGTGCCCGTGATGTTCAGCTACTGGGCGAAGCCGCAGGATGCGCTCGATCTGTCGAAGTTCCTCAACGACCACCTCGCCGGGGTCGTGGCGGCGTTTCCAGCGCGATTCATCGGCCTCGGAACGGTTCCGCTGCAGGACCCCGAGCTCGCGACCCGGGAACTCGAGCGCTGCGTGCGGGAACTCGGATTCCCCGGCCTCCAGATCGGAACCCACGTCGGCGAGTGGAACCTCGACGCGACCGAACTCTTCCCCTTCTTCGAGCGGGCGAGCGAACTCGGCGCCTCGCTCTTCGTCCACCCGTGGGACATGGTCGGGCGGGAGCAGATGCCGCACTACTTCCTGCCGTGGCTCGTGGGGATGCCGGCCGAGACCAGCCGCGCGATCTGCTCGATGATCTTCGGCGCGATCTTCGATCGGTTACCCGACTTGAAGGTCTGCTTCGCCCACGGCGGCGGCGCGTTCCCGGGGACCCTCGCGCGCATCGAGAAGGGGTATCACGCCCGTCCAGACCTGTGCGCGGCGAACGGGTGCTCGAATCCGCGGAGCTACCTCGATCGCTTCTACGTCGACTCCCTCGTCCACGACGCTCCGAGCTTGCGTTTTCTCATCGACCAGATGGGGGAGAACCGCATCGCACTCGGGAGCGACTATCCGTTCCCACTCGGGGAGGCGTCGCCGGGGGCGCTGATCGAATCGATGGAGGAGCTCTCGCCGGAGACCAAGGCGCGACTCTGTGGCGGTACGGCGCTCGAGTTCTTGGGGACCGGCTCGCTATTGGGGTGCTCCCATCTTCGGTCCTCCTGAAAACCGACCCCCTTCAGCAGATGGCACAGGCACCGCTGTGCGGAGCCAGACCCCAATACGATCGCGAGCCAAGCGAGCGGAGCGTCGCCTCGTTGGGGTGAATCGCGAGCGGCTCTGCCGCGAGCGAGAGGGGGCTGGGAGCCAGCCCCCTGAGCAGATGGCACCGCTGTGCGGACCCAGTCCCCACCGACCTACCGGTTCGGGTAAACTCCCCCGGATCGACTCCCCCGAAAGGATCCCCGTGACTCGGACCGACGCGCGGCTCCCCGAAATCGAGAGCGCCCGGGAGCTCGATCGCGCCGATCCGATGTCCGCTTTCCGAGGCCGCTTCTCGATCCCCCGTCGTCCCGACGGCTCCGAGGTGCGGTACTTCTGCGGAAACTCCCTCGGTCTGATGCCGAAGGGGGTTCCGGAGGCACTCGCAGATGAGTCTCGCGATTGGGGCGCACTCGGGGTGGCGGGCCACTTCGACGCGAAACACCCCTGGTACAGCTACCACGACCGCTTCCGCGACCGCGGCGCTCGCCTCGTCGGCGCCCTTCCCTCGGAAGTCGTCTACATGAACACCCTCACCGTCAACCTGCACCTCTTGATGGTGAGTTTCTATCGCCCCGAAGGGGACCGCCGGAAGATCCTCGGCGAGGCGCCCGCGTTTCCCTCGGACACCTACGCGATGCAGAGCCAAGTCGAATACCACGGTGGAGATCCCGCCCAGGATCTGATCCAACTCGCCCCGCGCGAGGGCGAAACGTACCTGCGCGACGAAGACATCCTGGCGTGCATCGAGGCGCGCGGGGACGAGATCGCGCTCGTTCTCTTCTCGGGGGTGAATTACTTCACCGGGCAGGCATTCGACCTCGCGGCGATCGCGGAAGCCGCCCACGCGAAGGGGTGCCTCTTCGGAGTCGATCTCGCGCACGCCGCCGGAAATCTCGCCCTCGCCCTCCACGACGACGGAGTCGATTTCGCGGCGTGGTGCTCCTACAAGTACGGGAACGCCGGCCCTGGGGCGATCGCGGGGGCCTTCGTCCACGAGCGACACGGCAAGGACCCGAGCCTTCCGCGATTCGCAGGGTGGTGGGGGAACGACCCCGAGACGCGGTTCCGCATGCACCTGAACGACCGGTTCGTCGCGAGCGAGGGCGCCGAGGGTTGGCAGATCTCGAACCCGCCGATCTTCTCGATGACCCCGCTCGACGCGACGCTCTCGATCTTCGAAGAAGCGACGATGCCAGCGCTCCGCGAGCGATCGATCCGGTTGACCGGATTCTTCGAACGGTGCCTCGATCGCATCGGGGATGAGCGGGTCGAAGTGATCACCCCTCGCGAGCCGGAACGCCGGGGCGCACAGCTCTCGATCCGCGTCAAAGGGGACGCGAGCGAGTTTCGCGACGCGCTCGAGCGCGCCGGCTGCGTCTGCGACTTCCGGCCGCCGGATGTCATCCGGGTCGCCCCGACTCCGCTCTACAACACGTTCGAGGACGTGCACGTTCTGGCGAGCGTCCTTGCAGGGGAGGACGCGCGGCCGTGAGCGAGAAGCGGGTCACCATCGCGGGCGGCGGTCTCGCCGGAGCGCTGATGGCGAAGTACCTCGGTCTCGCGGGTCACCAGGTCTCGCTCTACGAACGTCGCCCCGACATCAGAGGTGTAGAGATCGTCCGCGGCCGCTCGATCAACCTCGCGGTCTCGACCCGGGGACTCACGGCGCTCCACGAGGTCGGGCTGCGCGAGAAGATCCTCGAAGAGGCGGTCCCGATGCGGGGCCGGATGATGCACTCGGTCGATGGCAAGCTCACCTTCCAGCCCTACTCGAAGAATCCCGACGAGTGCATCCAATCGATCTCGCGCGGGGGGCTGAATCAACTTCTCCTCACCGAGGCCTCGAAGCACGAGAATGTGTCCCTACACTTCGAACAGCGCTGCGTCGATGTCGATCCCGAGAGCGGAAAGGCGTTCTTCCTCAGCGAGACCACGGGCGAGGTGACCGAGACCGACGCGGACCTGGTCATCGGTGCGGATGGAGCTTTCAGCGCGGTCCGGGCTCGACTGCAGCGGAGCGACCTTTTCGACTACAGCCAGAGCTACCTCGACTCCGGCTACCTCGAGCTGCACATCCCGCCCGCAGAGGGCGATGGATTCCGACTCGAGAAGAATGCGCTCCACATCTGGCCGCGCGGGCGGTTCATGATGATCGCGCTTCCGAACCACGGGGGCACGTACACGGTGACCTGCTTCTGGCCGCTCGACGGCGAGCACAGTTTCGGGCGTCTGACGAACGAGGCCGAGGTCGCCGAGTACTTCGGGCGCTGGTTCGGAGATGCGGTGCCGCTGATGCCGACCCTTGTCGAGGACTACCTCGCGGCGAAGCCGAGCTCGCTCGTCACGGTGCGTTGCGCGCCGTGGACGGTAGGGAAGGTCACGCTGGTGGGGGATGCGGCCCACGCGATCGTTCCTTTCTACGGCCAGGGGATGAACGCGGGGTTCGAGGACTGCCGGATACTGAATGGTCTGCTCGCTTCGACCCCAGATGATTGGCCGGGCGCGATCGAGCGATACGCGAAGGAGAGAAAGCCGAACGGTGATGCGATCGCCGATCTTGCGATCGGCAACTTCTACGAAATGCGAGATCACGTGGCGAGCCCGCTCTTCCTCGCCAGGAAGAAGCTCGAGAAGCTGCTCCAAGCGGTGCTCCCCGGGCTCTTCATCCCCCTCTATTCGATGGTCTCTTTCTCGAACACCCCGTACGCCGACGCGGTCGACCGCGCGCGTCGGCAGGACCGCGTCGTGCTCGGTGGAGCGGTGGCCCTTCTCCTGTTCATCCTCGCTGTCGCCTGGAGCCTGCTATGGAACTGAACTACGCGACCTACCTCGAACTCGCCGAACTGCTCGAGCTGCAGAACCCGCGCTCGACGCCACCGGAACACGACGAGATGCTCTTCATCGTGATCCACCAGGCGTACGAACTGTGGTTCAAGCAGATCCTGCACGAATTCGACAAGGTCGAGCATGATCTGTCCGAGGACGATCTCTACGGCGCGATCCACACCTTCAAGAGGTTGCGCACGATCGTGAAGGTGCTCGTCGAGCAGATGGACATCCTCGAGACGATGACCCCGATGTCGTTCACCAGCTTCCGCGATCGCCTCGACACCTCGAGCGGCTTCCAGTCGATCCAGTTCCGCATCTTCGAATTCAGACTCGGGTACAAGCGCCCGGGGATGATCGGTTACTTCTCGGAGGATGCGCACGGCTACGAAGCGATGATGAAGGCGCTCCAGGGGCGCACCATCAGCGACCACTTCTACGACTTCCTGCGCCATCGGGGGGTGCGCGTGCCGAAGGATTTGATCGAGCGCGACGTGAGAGAGCCGATCTCCCCGAACGAAACGGTCCAGAAGGGGCTCTTGCACCTCTACAAGAACCAACCGGACCTTGCGATCCTCCTCGAGCTGATGACCGATTTCGACGAGGGAATCCAGGAGTGGCGCTATCGCCACGTGAAGCTCGTCGAGCGCACCATCGGAGCGAAGAAGGGGACCGGCGGATCGCTCGGGGTCGACTTCCTGAAGAAGTCGCTCTTCATCCCGGCATTCCCCGACCTGTGGGCGATCCGACACGAGCTGTGAGGCGATGGACTCGATCGAGCCGTGATACGATCCGCGCCGAAGGAGTCGTGCCGATGCGACGAGTCTGCCTCCACGCTCTGCCCGATCGGATCCGGCTGCAGTCGAAAGCCCTCATCTACGAGGTCGCAGCCAACTCGGACGCCCGGACGACGTTCGCAAGCATCGAACGGGTGGGCAAGGGCGTCGTCTTCGCATTGAGGACCAGCTCCCGGCGCACCGTTCCTCGAACGAGCGTGGACTGATGCTCTACGACATCTCCCCGCCGCTCACCCCCGACCTCGCGGTGTTCCCCGGAGACACCCCGCTCTCCCGCGAGGTGCTGCTCGACCTGGCCCACGGCGATCCGCTGACCCTCTCGACGCTGCGCGGGACGGTCCATCTCGGTGCGCACGTCGACGCTCCGAGTCACTACGGCAAGGACGCGCCGTCGATCGAGGCGATGCCGCTCGAGCGCTGCATCGGTCCCGCTCAGGTGATGCGGGTCGAGGTGCGACCCGGGGCGTTGCTCGGCGTACAGGATCTCACGGGCCCGATCGAAGCGGAGCGACTCCTGCTCGCGACGGGGACCTTCCCCGATCCCACCGAGTGGCGCGATGACTACGCCGCGCTCGAGCCGGCTCTGGTCGAGCATCTGCATCGGGAAGGTGTCATCTTGTTCGGGATCGACACGCCGAGCGTCGATCCCGGCACCTCGAAGGACCTGCCGGCGCACCATGCGTTCCTGCGCACGGGGATGACGATCCTCGAGGGACTGGTGCTCACAGAGGTGCCGGATGGCCAGTACGAGCTGATCGCGCTGCCGCTGCGGTTGGTCGGGTTCGATGCGAGCCCGGTTCGCGCGATCCTCCGAAGATAGGGGACAGGCTCCGCGCAGCGGTGCCTGTCCCGACTTCCACTGAGGGGACCAGGCGGCCATTGGACCGAAGATGAGTCAGGCACCGCGGTGCGGAGCCAGTCCCCACTACCGGAACACCCCTCTCGGCAGTACCGTTCCCATTGCAGCGCCGCGCCCCCTTCGGAGTCCCCGCTCTCCGCAGGACCCGCGCCCGGTGCCGGAAGAGAAGGGGCCCCCCATGAAATTCGTGTCTCCCGGTTCGGTTCTCGCCGTCTGTTGCTCCGCCCTGACCGCCCCCGCGCTGCTCGCAGACGTCATCGAGGTCCCCGCGGACCAGCCGACGATCCAGGCCGCGATCACCGCCTCCCAGATCGGCGACGAGGTCGTCGTCTCTCCCGGCACCTACTTCGAACTGATCGACTTCCAGGGGAAGGAGATCACGGTGCGCAGTCTCGACGGTCCGGCCGTGACGATCATCGACGGGCAACAGTTCGGTCCCGTCGTGAGTTTCGTCGCCGATGAGGATGCGGGGAGCGTGCTCGAAGGATTCACGATCCAGAACGGGCGGATCAGCACGCTTGATCTCGATCTCGGCGGAGCGGGGGTGTACATCCTCGGGTCGTCCCCGACGCTGCGCGGGAACACGATTCGGAACAACATCTCCACCTGGAACGGAGCCGGCGTCCTCTGCGTCGACTCGGAGTCGCTCATCGAGCGCAATCAGTTCATCGACAACATCTTCCAGGCGCCGGTCGCGGATATTCAGTACGGGAACGGGGGGGGGATCCACGTGCGGGGGGGAGCCGTGACCCTCGTCGAGAACCGTTTCTCCGGCAACGGTGGGACCGACCAGGGGGGCGCGATCCTCTTCGAGAACACGCAGGGCTCCACCGCGACCACGACCCTCTGCGAGGGGAACACGAGCGGCTTCGGCGGAGCGATCGCGATCATCGGCAACTCGATCGTCGTGGTCGACAACCTCCTCGCGGTGGGGAACACCGCGGTGGGGCACACCTCGATCATCGGGAACTCGGAGGGACTCGGCGGCGCGATCTACGTGACCGGGCCATCGAGCGTCGTGATCAGTTCCGCGACGCTCGTCGACAATGTGTGCCTCTCGGGATTCAACGGAACGGGGAACGGAGGCGGAGTGTACGCGAACACGATCGTCGCCCTCCTCCCGTTGGTCGAGAGCTCGATCGTGCGCGGCAACAGCGCGGGGGTGAATCCCCAGCTCCACCCTGCCCTGATCGTGGAGTACTGCGATGTCGAAGGGGGGGCGTTCGGGATCCAGAATTTCGACGCCGATCCTCTGTTCGTCACCGGCCCCCTCGGTGACCACTACCTGAGCCAGATCGCGGCGGGACAGCCGGCCGACAGCCCCTGTGTCGATACCGGGAGCGTATTTGGGTCGGCACCCCCCGCGACGACCACGCGCACCGACCAGGTCGGGGACGGCGGGATCGTGGATGTGGGATTCCACTTTCCGGTGGATGGCGCTCCGTTCGTCCGTGGCGACTGCAACTCGGACACGAGCTCGGACATCGCGGATGCGGTTTTCCTCCTGTCGGTGCTCTTCCCACTGCCACCGAATCCGCCGCCCACGATGGCGTGCGACTCTGCTTGCGATGCGAACGACGACGGGACGCTGAACATCGCGGATGCGGTCGCCATCCTGAGTTCACTCTTCGGGGTACCGACGGCGCCTCTTCCCCCGCCGACCGGGGCCTGTGGCACCGATCCAAGCGCCGATGGACTCTCCTGCGCGGGTCAGCCGGGGTGCTGATCCTTCCGACGAACCGGAACGAGCCGCCGTTCTTCGATGAAGCTCTGGATAGGTGCCGAGGGGGGGTGGATCGATGGAGGCCCCAGCCTCGCTCTCGCCTCACGCACCGGAAGGGTCGCCGACGATGATGAAGACGCGGATGAAGACGATACAGTGGAACACCGTTTTGCGGCTGGCGCTCTGCGCGGCGCTCGCCACCATCACGCTCTCGACCGTGGCCTCCGCGCAGACTCTGGTCCAGGTCACCCTGACCGGAACCGTCGACTACAACCAGGTCAACCCGATGCCCCTCGGTGCCGTCGTCACGGGGGACCCGGTCTCCGTGACTTTCGATCTCGATCCCGCGATCTTCCTGGACAGCACGGTCGCTCCGACCCGCGGCTACGAGATCGCCCCCGCCACCTTCTCGATGACCCTCGGATCGGTGACGGTGAACTTGGCAGTTCCCGCCCCGGCTGGAGAGACGCCGTACTTCGTGCTCCGGAACGACCATCCGGCGGCCGATGGGTTCATGCTCACGAGCAGCCTCACTTCTCCGGGTGGCGTGGCGATCAACGTGAACGGGATCTTCGGGGCCTTCCGGGCCAATTTCTCCGTGTCGTACGTCGGGTCCGCGCTCTCCTCCCTCGACATCCTCGATGCGGTGGGGACGCACGATTTCACCGGACTGACGGCGTTCGGCTTCTCGATCGATGACGGTCCTGCGAATCCGATCGGGATCGACTTCACGAATCTGACGATCGCCGCGGCCATCGGAGACCCTGTGATGCGCCGCGGGGATTGCAACAGCGACTCCTTGGACAACATCGCGGACGCGGTATTCGTTCTCTCCGTCCTGTTCCCCCTGCCGGGGACCTCGCCCCCGGCGATGGAGTGCGAGGACGCCTGCGATGGCAACGACGACGGGTCGATCGACATCGCGGACGCGGTCGCCATTCTGGGGTCGCTCTTCGGCACGCCGGCCGTCCCGCTGCCGCCGCCGACCGGCGCATGCGACTTCGACCCTTCCGCGGACGCGCTGCCGTGTGACAACGGGCAGAGCAGTTGCTAGCGCGCCCGGCCGGGCAATCGGGTGATGGGACTGGCTGAAAGCGCCGGGATAAACCGGCATGTAGTAGCGGATGAAAGAGCCGTACAGGAAAGGGGAAGCGGCCCCATTCTGGCCCCGAGTCATGCGCCGGGGGTCGTGAGGCCCCG
>JAQBGV010000110.1:0-41279 GCA_032128395.1 Planctomycetota bacterium
CTCGGCAACCCGCGGGCGCTCTACAACCTGCTCTTCACCTCCGCCGCCGAGACGCTCCGCACCATCGCCCGCGACCAGAAGCACCTCGGCGCAAAGATCGGGTTCTTCGGGATCCTCCACACGTGGGGCGGGTCGCTCGCCTACCACCCGCACGTGCACTTCGTCGTTCCCGGGGGCGGACTCTCACTCGATGGCGAGCGCTGGGTCGCCAGCCGACCGCGCTTCCTCTTCTCCCAGCGGGTGCTCGCGCTTCTCTTCCGGCGTCTCTTCCTCGCTGCACTGCGGCTTCTCGCCGAATCGGGCGAGATCGATCTGCCTCCCGAGCTGCGTGGACCGGGGCGATTCGATCGGCTGCTCGGTGCGCTGCGGCGGAAGAAGTGGGTGGTTGATCTGCGCGAGCCGTTCTCATCGCCCGAGCGCGTGCTCGAATATCTCGCGCGCTACACCCATCGCGTCGCCATCGCGAACGGGCGACTCCGACGGATCGATGACGACGGGGTCCTGTTCGACGCCAAGGACTCGCGCACCGGCACGGTACGCCCGGTGCGGCTCACCGGAGCGGAGTTCCTCCGCCGCTTCGCGATGCACATCCTGCCGCGGCGTTTCGTTCGGAGCCGCTACTACGGGCTGCTCGCGCATCGCGATCGCGGGAAGCGGCTCGAGCGGTGCCGGCACCTGATCGAGGAAGGAGGGCACGCGGTCGCGGCTGCGGCGCCGAGCGCCCCCGCGACGACGACGGCTCCACCGGGTGAGACCGACGAGAGCGATCCGATCGCGGTGGCGGATTCGCCGCGCTGTCCGCAGTGTCAAGGGCCGATGGTGCGCGTCGCGGAGATCGCGCGGTCACGCCTCGAAGCGCCGTCGGTGCGAGCGCCGCCGGTGATCGCATGAACAGGAGCACGCGACGCACCCATCGTCACTCGACGCACCGTCGAGATACGCACGAGGTCTGCCTCGCGCGATCGTCCGCAGGCCGCGACGTGGCTCTCCAGAGCGAAAAGCGGTGGCTGGATCGCGCGGAGGCGCTCGAACGACCGACGGAACGCTTCGAAGATGGCGGCGCGGGGAAGGTGCGATCTCACTCCGTGGACGCGGCGGTCGATAGGAACCCCATAGGGCGGTCCCGAGCCTCGGCAGAGTCCAACAAACTTCAATCCTGAAATCGATGGGCGACGAGGAGCGGACGGGGTTGGCGCGCGAGCGGACCTCGGTCGATCGGGCGGACCTACTTCGGCTTCGATTTCGTATAGAAGCCATCAGTGTTAGCTGGCATCGTTGCCGAGCCGATTCCAGAATTCCAGTACCTTGGCGCATTTGCCGCGCTCACACCCCGAAGCTGAGTCGAGTTCCCACTGCAGGTAGGACCGCAGTACCTTCACCTCTGTGGGTGAGAATGCTTGAGCTTGCTCAGCAGTGAGATATTCGGGGGAGAGAGAGTAGAACACGAAATCTCGCACACCCGCTTTGTCACGCCCACGCAAGACCAAGCGCAGGTATGCTGGCAGGTAGTACCGCCATGCGGCGTCTGAAAAGAGAGGCAAATCCCCTTGATGGTACTGAATCACCTCGTCAGGGACGTCTCGCCAACAGCGGCCGGAGAAATCCCGCTGAAGCTCCTCGCACTCCTCGCAGCCGCACTCGATCAACGAACCGGGTGGCGGTTGCGACACGGAGAACGCCAGTTCGATCTCGGATAGCAAGGCTGTCGGCGGTTCGATCATGGAACTGTGCTCAATGCCTGCTAACGCTCAGCATCAGCGGCGGCGCGAAGCGCCGTCCGCTGCATGCTGTTGTTAGACGGGCTTGCCGAGCGACTCATCATTGCCCTTTCCAAAGTTACAGTCCTGGCAAAGCGTCTGGAGATTCTCGATCGTCGAAGTGCCGCCGCGCGAAAACGGAATCACGTGGTCGATGTGCAGCTGGACCCCAGCCTCCACGGCAGGACTACGACCACACATCACGCAACAGAACCTATCGCGTTTCATGACGCGCAATCTGACCTTCAGCGGAACATAGCGCGGATTAGAGGACTTCTGAGGCGCAGGCCGCTCGTTGTCCTGCTGGGTTGCTTCCTCCGCAGCCGGGCTCTCGCTTCCACTGGTTCTGGTGGTACCTGTCGTGCCCTCCAGGAACGCCACGCACGCATTCAGCCAACCGCCGAACCGTTGCTTGTAGGTTGTGTAGGAGTATTTCGTCTCGACCGAGTCCCATTCGCCCTTGGACGGCCTGTGTCCCAAGAGCCGCCAAACTCGACCGAGCTCTCCAAGGAGTTGAGAATCGCTTATCTGAATCCGCGGCGTCCGATGGGGAGCGAGATCGAGTCCGGTCGCATCCAGCGCCTGATCCCATGAGTCGAAGTTCTTGAGCACCGTGCTGCCTTTGCATCGCTCAGCGTGTTCGTCGAACTCGCGGCGCGAAAAACGACGATTCCCGAGCTTTGCAGCAACCCGGCGGAGCTCTTCGATAACCTGCTCCTTTTGGATGCGGTTAGCGTAATCACGATCGAGGCTGAACTGTTCCACGTCTCGTTTTCTTGCTCCGTCTAACGGATCAGAACTCAGCGGGGCTGGAGCGAAGCGGAAGCCTCCGCTGCAGTTTGTTGTTGGGCGAGCGGCCAGAACGGACCGCGTCCCCGACTATTGGAAACTACTCACCGACAAGGTGCCACCACTCGTCGAAGGAAATGCCCGCAGCTACCCACGGCGCTGATGGTGGATCTTCGTTCCAGCGCAACAACTCCGGGTCACCGGCATGAACTCCGTCAGAGACGATGAGCTTCCCCGCAACGGACCAAATCGCGTGCATGTTTCCCTGCCCACGTCCGCGAGGGGTGCCGGTGGTGACGTACCAATGCGCATAGGATCGGACGGTGTCTTGATTGAAACGCGGCGAGCGACTCCAGCCCGCAAAGAGTGGTGCGCTTTCAGAGTCGCTTTCACCACGAATTCGAAGCCATCTCACTTCCGGAGAATCGGACCGCTCGTAGGTCAACTTGAAGAAGAGGAAATCATGCTTCCAGGCAACGGCGGCGGCTAGCGAGAGTAGCAATGCTGCGAACAGGAATCGCTTCAGCGCTAGACCTCGCACACTGATGCTCCACAAGTAGTGACGCCGCCCAACGGTGGAAGCTCAGCGGCGCCGCCGCTCAGCGGGTGGAACTACAAGATACAGTGCGGCGGCGTCCGTCTGCAGTGACTTGTTGGGCGAGCAATCGATCGCCACTCGTCACTTAGCCGTTGTATCACCGTGCGCCGGACGACGCCAACGCAGGAAGAACTCGCTCAGTGCTTGCTCGGAGACAGGAATGTACGTGTTCCACGTCTCTTCGGAGGCATTGTGCGGGTAGCCGAGAAGGTTCTCGATTGCGCCATTGGCGGCTAGGCGCGCCTTCTCTTCGTTAGCGGTATCGGGCCAAGCACTGAGAACTGAGGCGACTTCCTCGCGTTCGAGGCCAAACAAGGTGCGAAACTCCCAGTCGGGGAAGAACGGCCCCTCGACAGCGGCCTTCAGACAGCCGCGTACTATTTCATTGTCGTCCAGGGTTCGCATTGCCGCCCAACGGAGAAAGCTCAGCGGCGCCGCCGCTCAGCCGGGTTCAACTACAACAAACAGTGCGGCGGCGTCCGTTGCAGTGACTTGTTAGACGGCACGCAACACGGCCACGACACCGCCGGTGACGACCACACGGCACAACTGCCAGGCCAACTGCTGGCCCCGCCTCATTCAGCCAAACAGATTACCAGCGATCGACTGCGCAAGAAACTGCCGACCACCGGTGGTGGCTGGCCCTCCCTCGCACGAGGACGAGTCAGCCCGAAGGGATGCACCCTAACGCCCAGTCGCCCGAGGCCAGTCGAGACTGTGAGCCCGTGCGTATGCTTGCGGAACTGCGAGTGCGGTGAAGCCACAATGCCGCCGAGGGGTGTGGACTGAGTTCTTGGTTCCGGAGGCTGAGGGCCCCACCAACGAATGCTGAGGAGGCAAGGAGCAGTTGAAGCGTGATCGCGCACGAGAAGCTGCTGGAGCGTTATTCGAAGGAGAGAAATGGAGTGCGGCCGAGCAACGTGACCGCCGGTGGTCACCGCCTCACTATCAATCCCCGAGTCTGCTCTCGCCGTGCCGTCTAACAGATTAATCAGCGGACGCGGGGCGTCCTTCGTGTTCGTCCTCGTAGCGGGCCTGTTCGGCGCGAAGGCCCGGAATGATTTCGCGTCTCGGAATCATACCTCCTGCAAGTTGTCGTAGGAAGCGGGGAAGAGCGTCCGGATGAGGTCGCCGTGTCATCTTGTTACGGCGGTAGTCTGCCCGGCAGCGGCGGGTTCAATTTGGGGCGTCTTCTCGTAGAATCGAAAGGCGGCTGGCGCGATCCTCGTTTCGCCTCGTTGCCTCCTCGGCGACGCAGCATCGAGAGGATCCGCGCATGGATTCAGAGCACACGAGTTCTTCCCGGTCGCCCGCTTCCACACCTGCGAATACCCCGAACCCAGCATTCGAGCTTGCTCCTATCTCCGATCCCGAGACTCTCCGTGCGAAGGGACCCGGTGAGCAGCGGCTCTACGAGCGGGTACGGGCGGCGATTCGAATTCGGCAATTGAGCTACCGGACCGAGCAGGCCTACCTGGGTTGGATTCGAAGGTTCGTCTACTTCGGGGGGCGGCGCGACCCCGCCTCGCTCGGATCCGCCGAGGTCATCGATTTTCTCACCGATCTCGCGGTGCGACGTCGTGTCAGCGGGAGCACTCAGAATCAAGCACTCTGCGCACTCGTCTTTCTGTACCGCGAGGTCTACGGCGAGGAGGTGCTCGAGCTCGATGCGATGATCCGGGCGCGACGGCCGCCGCGACTCCCGGTGGTGCTCACCCGCGACGAGGTCAGTCAGTTGCTCTCATTCGTACACGGAACCCGGGGGCTCGTGGCGCGGCTGCTCTACGGCTCCGGGTTGCGGCTCCTCGAAGGCATGCGGCTTCGGGTCCACGATATCGACTTCGCATACCAGCAGATCACGGTGCGTTCGGGGAAAGGGGATCGCGATCGTCGGACCATGCTTCCCCGATGCCTCGAGGCCGATCTGCGGGCTCAAATCGAGCGAGCCCTCGCGATGCACACGAGGGACCTCGCCGACGGGTGGGGCGAGGCAGTGCTTCCGAGAGCCCTCGCTCGCAAGCTGCATGGGGCGGGGCGACGGCCCGGTTGGCAATATATATTTCCTTCGCACCGTCGGTGCCTTGATCTCGGCGGTTCCCCGATCGAACGGCGTCACCACCGAGATGAGTCCACCGTGCAGAAGGCGGTCCGAGGCGCTGCCCGGAAGTGCGGATTCACGAAGCGCGTCACCTGCCATGCGCTTCGGCATAGCTTCGCGACTCATCTCCTCGAGTCCGGGACCGATATCCGAACGCTACAAGAACTACTCGGTCATGCGCGATTGCAGACGACGATGATCTACACACATGTGCTCGGCCAGGGCGCAGGGGCGGTCAGGAGTCCGCTCGATCGTGAGGTGCGGTAGAGCGCCGAAGGAGTCGAGGGGTGGAGGATCGGGGTGGGCTACTCGATTCCGCGGAGAGGCTAGGGTGATGCATCATCATGAGCAAGCCCTCGACTCCGGAGAGCTGAGGTCGGGGTGCTGGATTCCGCACTCCTTCGAGTCGCGTCTCCCTGCGGCATGTGCAGCGCGACCGCCTCGGAAGTGTCGATGAACGAGCCGTTCGAGCAGCCTACGGAAGCCGCGCCTCGGTCGATGACCGCTCGTGGACGCGGATTTCTCGCTCGACCTCACCCGAGGGGAGGTTCGCGCGGACGTGATACGTGCCCGGGGCCAGGGTCAGACGGGCGGTGCCTCTCGGGCCGGTCCGGCGTTCACACCATTCTTCGGGGAGCGATGGCGCATCGATCGGATCGATCCGGAAGATGTGGCCGCCACTCGGTCGCCCCTCCTCTGTGAAGATCGTCACCGTCAGCTCGCCCCCCGGCGTCAGAGTGGCCGTCAATGCGGGGGGGTACTGGGACGGGACGACCTCGAAGAACCAAGGCGCCCATCCGCGCTGGACGACGACACCGTGGCCGCCGCCGATGGGCCAGAGGTAGCGATCCGGTGCGCCGGCGGGGCGGAGCGGAGTCACTTGCCCCCCTGCCTCGAGCAGGCACACCTGGGGGCGGCCGACCTCGTTCTCGGAGTCCGGGGAGAGGCTGCGTCGGATGATCACCTCGAGCTCCGAGGCACCGTGGAAGACGTACTCCACCTCGGTGTCGCCCTCGACGGTGAAATCGCGTGCGGGTCCGAAACTCCCGTCGGGAGCCAAGGGAAAGAGCCAGCGATAGCTGCCGTGGGGGACGTCTTCGAATTCGAACTCGCCGAGTTCATCGGTGATGAAAGAGAGCGCGTGTGGACCGAAGAGGGTCCCCGCCAGCTCCGGCACCGGCCCGCCGTTCGCGCCGGTCACCCGGCCGACGAGGCGCGACGAGTGGAACTCGAGATCGAAGGTCCCCGACCCGTCGATCGCGATCTCGGCGTTTCCGCCGGTGCCGTCTTCGGGAACTTCACGGGTCGGCGAGAACGCAAAACTGTATTCGCCAGGGGCGGGGAGGCTCACCTCGTACCCGCCTCGATCGTCGATCACCGCGGCGGTGTTGCTGTGGTGGTCGCGCCCCCAGATCACCAGCTTGCCGCCGGTGACCGCGCGGCCGTTGTGCCTCACGGTCCCGCGGATCGGGACCGGCGGTCCGAGGGTGAATTCGACGATGCGCTCTTCGCCCATTCCGAGTTCGACCTCGGTGGAGCCGAGTCGTTGCTTCGAGGTCCGGAAGGAGAGGAGGTACTGCCCCATCGCCAGCCCGCCGATGCGGTTCTCGGGGGAGAGGAGTGCGACGCTCTGTTTCAGTTGGAGCGGAGCACCGAGTTCGACCGGCGTACGCGCTTGCCTGAGCTGCACTTCGACGACCACTCGCTCTTCTGCATCGAGTCCTGGGAGCTCCGTGCGGACCCAGATGACCGATTCGGGGGCGAGTTCGAGCTCGAGATCGGCGACCTCGATCGGGATCCCCTCGGGGGTCATGCCGCCGGAGACCGACCAGCGCGCGGGGGCGTAGCCATCGGCGCGCGCGGTCAGCTCGAAACTATCGCGCTCGGGGAATCGACAGAGGAACACGCCGGAAGAATTGGTGCGGGCGTGGTTGAGGGGGTAGACGCGGGGGTCTCGGCTCTCGGTCACGGTGACCGTCGCCTCGGCGATCCCGCGGCCGGTCAGGTGGTCGATCACCCGCCCGACTGCCTCGGTCAGCGCTCCGACGGGGGGAGGGGGATCGACCGGGCCGGTGCCGCCAGTGCCGGCGACGGGGTCGAGCCCGCCCGGAGCTTCGACCCCGCCGAGGTCGGTGATCCCCGGACCGTCGAGTCCGTTCCCGGAGTGACGGGGCCCGCTGCCCTTCTCGAGGATGAACCACAACGCACAGCCGACGAAGAGCGCGGCACCGATCAGTGCGAACTTCCAGGGTCGAGCGCGCATCGCGAGGAGCCTCCGGGTGCTTGTTCTCGATCTTGCTGACGGCGTCTCGGGACGGGACGACCGGTCAACGACCGCCCACGTGAGCGATCACTTTCAGTTCGACGGCGATCGGAGTCGGGAGGGCCCCTACTTCGACCGTGGTGCGGCAAGGGCGAACCTCTCCGAAGTACTCGCCGTACACTCGGTTCATCGTCGCGAAGTCCGCCGCCATGTCGGTGAGGAACACCGTGACGTCGACGACGTCCTCCCACCGCCCACCTGCATCCTCGACCACGTGGCGCACGTTTTCGAAGCAGGAGCGGCACTGCGCCTCGATATCGTAGGATACGATGCGACCCTCGGAGTCGAGTTCGACCCCGGGGATCGCCTTCCGCCCCCGCGCCCGAGGGCCGATCCCGGACAGGAACAGGAAGTCCCCGACACGCCGGGCGTGGGGGTAGGGCCCGACCGGTTCGGGGGCCCGATCGCTCATCCGTGCCTCGTCCGAGGTCATTTCAGTGTCCTTTCGGGACCGGGCGCTGCCGCCCTACACCCCCGGATCGAACCTCACGCAGATGCTCTTCGGCTCGGTGAAGAACCGCAGCGCTTCGACCCCGCCCTCGCGGCCGACTCCGCTCTGCTTCAAACCGCCGAACGGCACCCGCAAGTCCCGGAGCATCCAGCAGTTGTACCACTGGATTCCCGCCTCGAGCCCCTCCGCCACCCGGTGAGCGCGGGAGAGGTCGTTGGTCCAGACCGTCGCCGCGAGGCCGTACCGGACATCGTTCGCGATCCGAAGCGCCTCCTCTTCCCCCGAGAAGGGGATGATCGAGACCACCGGACCGAAGATCTCCTCTTGGTTCACTCGGGTCTTCGGCTCGCAGCCGGTGATCACCGTCGGGGCGTAGAACGTGCCGCCGGCGCAGCGACCCTCAAGGGTCACCCGCTCGCCGCCGCATTCGATCGTTCCACCTTCGTCGCGGGCGACCGCGACCGCGCGCGAGACCTTCTCGAGGTGCGGTTCCGATACGAGCGCACCGACGTCGGTCGACGCTTCGAGAGGATCGCCGACCCGCAACGCCCGCACTCGAGCGATGAACCGCGGCACGAACTGGTCCCAGATCCGCTCCTCGACGAGCAGTCGCGAACCGCAGAGGCAGACTTCGCCTTGGTTCGTGAACCCGGCGCGCACCGTCCCGGCGAGCGCGGCATCGATGTCCGCGTCTTCGAACACAATGCTCGGGTTCTTCCCGCCGAGCTCGAGCGAGAGTTTCTTGAACATGGGCGCCGCCTCCCGCGCGATCACTGCGCCGGTCGCGGTACCGCCGGTGAAGCTGAGGGCGGGGACGTCGGGGTGGGAGACGAGGGCAGCCCCCGCTTCGGTACCGAGTCCACAGACGATGTTCAGGACTCCGGGGGGAAACCCGACTTCGTGACAGACCTCGCCGAGAAGGTGCCCGGTGACCGAGGTCAGTTCGGAGGGTTTTCCGACGACGGTGCATCCCGCCGCGAGTGCGGGCGCGATCTTCCAGGTGAACAGGTAGAGCGGCAGGTTCCAGGGGGAGATGCACCCCGCGATCCCGACCGGGCGGCGGAGCGTCGTGTGCCAAGCGTTCGCGGCGGGGTCCGGGGACGTGGAGCGGAAGAACTCCGATGACTCGTGGAGGATCGCCCCCGCGAAGAAGCGGAGGTTCGCCACCGCGCGCGGAATGTCGACCGCTCGCGCGAGGGAGAGGGGCTTGCCACTGTCGCGGCTCTCCGCCTCGACGAACTCCTCGAAACGCGCCTCGATCCCGTCGGCGACCGCGTTCAGGTGGCGGCTGCGCTCGGCGACGGCGAGCCCGGACCAGCCGGGGAACGCGCGCTTGGCCGCTCCGACCGCGTCTTCGATGTCGGCGGCGTCTCCCGCGGGGATCTGGGCCCAGACTTCGCCGGTGGCCGGTTCGACCGAGTCGAGCCACCGTCCCTTGGCCGCATCCCGCGGCTCGCCGTCGATCCAGTGCTTCAGCTGTCGCACCGGTCTCTCCCTCCTCATCGGGCCGTGGACCCCGCGCATCGCCCCGAGCAGGCGAAACAGTGTAGCGGGAGCGCTCCGCGGTGAGGGACCGAAGATGGGGCAGAAGCACCCCGGTGGCGAGCCAATCCCCACGCTCACCCTGTGCCACTTTCGGCGGCGGCGGGGCGGGCCTGAGGTGACCTAGTCCCGACCGCAACCGGTACAATGGGGCGGGCCCCCGATCTGCGTTCCGCACCCGTCCTGCCCCATCCCGCCCGCGGCTCGTGGTCGACATCGATCGGGGCAGATTCCCCTCCATGGCTCGGGGGGACCCCGGACCTGGAGGTGACCGATGCGTTTCCCGCCGCTCTCCGTATTCCCTCTGATCCTGGTCGTATTCTGCGTTCTCCTCGCGCGCTCCGACGCCCATGGCCAGGGGTTCACGTTCACGCGGGGAGATGTCAACGGCGACACCTCGATCGATGTCTCCGATCCGGTCCTGCTGCTGCTCGATCTGTTCGTGGCGGGGAGCACGCCGATCCCATGTGACGACGCGGCGGATGCGAACGACGACGGAAGCACGGACGTCGCGGACGTGATCGCGATCCTCGCATATTTGTTCCAGGGGGGCCCGCCGCTGCCGCTCCCCAACCTCTGCGGCATCGACCCGACCCCCGATTCTCTGACCTGCGCATCGAGCCCATCCGGGTGTCCACTCGATCTCTCACCGTTCGAGGCGCTCTACGAGCCGCCGTCCCCTCCTCCGGCGGCGCCGTGCGGTTGCTTCTACCAAGAGGGCGGCCTGAACTCGGGCGTCCACAAGGTGCTCCGGCACTCGGGTGAGGCGTACCATGTCGAGACCGATCTGTTCCTCGGGGGGCGCGGAATGGACTTCGCGTTCACGCGCACGTACCGCTCGCGCACCGGTCTGCCGACGGCGATGGGACACAACTGGACACACTCCTACGACATCCACATGGCGTTTCCGCAGTCTGAAGTCGTCCTGTACGACGGCCACGGTCGCATCGACCGACTCACGCAGCAGTCGGACGGCACCTACGGCGCGCCCGGCCACTTCTCGTCGGGAGAGTTCAATGCCGATGGCCGCTTCGTCCTCACCTTCGGCGATGGAGGGAGTTGGCGATTCGTCCCTACCGATCCGGTCCTCCCCGAGGCGGGGAAGATCGATCGGATCGAGGACCGTCATGGAAATGCGATGACCTTCGCCTACGACGGCCTCGGCCGTCTGATCTTGATCACCGACACCCTCGGCCACGTTCAGGCGCTGAGCTACGACGGGTCAGGGCGCATCACATCGCTCACCGACTTCGACGGCCGGGTGGTGGCGTACCAGTACGACGGCGCGGGAAACCTGATTTCGGTGACCGGGCCTCCGGTCGTCGGAACGCCGACCGGGAACGACTTTCCCCTCGGGAAGACCACGACCTACCTTTACTCCAGCGGCTACGCAGATGATCGACTGAACCACAACCTGCTCTCGATCACCGATCCGAAGGGGCAGTCGTGGCTCGAGCTGGAATACTCCGCTTCCACCGATCCGGCGGATCCAACCTTCGATCAGGCGGTGTCCCAGAGCGAGGCACCCGGGACTCCCGCAGGATCCAAGATCCTCATCCACATCGAAGGCACTTCCATCGCGCCCGATCCGACCTTGAACGATGCGACCATCGTCGCGGTCGAGAACGACGGGCGGGGACTCGTCACCGAGTCGTACTTCGATGCGGAGAACCGACGGGTCGTGCTGCGGGAGTTCACCGGCTTCGCCGCCCCGCTCCTCGAGTCCACTCTTCTCACCAACCGCCCGACCGGGAAGCTCCGGCCGACCGACCCCGACTTCTTCGAGACCCGATACAGCTACGACGCCGATCATCTCGTCACCGAGGAGATCGCGCCGAACGGAACGATCAGCCAGTACCTGCGCGAGTCAGCCCTCGTGCTCGGCGGTCCCCGCGTCTCCCGGGGCAACATCAGACAGATCACCCGACTCCCCGGGACGCATACGCCGGTTGGGGACCAGAGCGTGCTGATCGAGACGCGCGAGTACGAGCCCGGGTTCGGTGGCTGCTGCGCGCACGACTTCGCGACGCTTCTGATCGATCCCGCCGGTCGCACGACGCACCATTCCTACGACGCGTCCGGAAATCGGATCCAGACGATCCACCCCGACGCGACGGTCGTCGAGGACTACGCGTACAACCTGTTCGGGCAGCTCGTCGCCCACGTCCTCCCCGGGGACGGCACCGGGCCGGGGCGGACGGATCTGTACGCCTACGGGACCGGCGGGAACACCCTCGGTCGCCTCGTGAGCGAGACCGTCGACGCGCTCGGCACTCTCCTCACGACCCAATTCGCCTACGACCCCCGCGGGAACATCACCGCGGTCGTCGACCCGACCGGCGCGAGCAAGATCAACGTCTACAACCAGCTCGACCAGCGGGTGCTCGAACTCTCCCCGGTGATCGATCCCGCGGCCGGGACGCGGATCGAGCGCAGCTACTACCACGACGCGAACGACAATCTGGTGCGGACGTGCAGCGAGAACCGGAACGAAGGCGGCCTGCTCGATCCGGGAAACAGCTACATCACGACCCTCTACGAGTACGACCGCCTGAACCGCCTGATCCGCACCTGCGAGGAGTCGGGGAGCTTCGACGTGCCCATCTCCCCGCCACAGCTCGACTGCCAGGGACTCCCCGCGTCGGAGTTCGTCACCACGGAATACCAGTACGACGGGAACGGAAACCGAACCAGAACCCGGCACGGTGAGGCGACGAACGGAACGCAACCGAACAACGTCGTCGCGAGTGAGTATGACGAACGGGATCTGCCCTACCGGACCATCGCAGGCGAAGGTGGCGTGGACGCGAGCACGACCCAGTTCGACTACGACGGCAACGAGAACCTGGTGCGCCACGCCTCCGGACTCGAATCCGGGAGCCCGCGCGTCAGCGGACTGACCTACGACGCCTACGATCGGCTCCTCTCGCGCACCGACCCGATGGGCAATGTCACGACCTTCGAGTACGACGCGTCGGGGAACCTCGTCCACGAGCAGACCGACGGTGAGCTCACCGATCTCTCGGGCGACCTCGCAAATGTTCTTCTCCAGGAATCGCGCATCTTCGTCGGAGATCTGAGCCGCCCCAGCGGCGGGCAGTTCACACACTTCGATCCGGTGACTCGAGCCCCGCTCTCTGATGGCTTTTCGAGTTGGGGGTGCGGATACGCGCCGACCTCGCGGATCACTTCGCTCACCGATGACGATGGCGCGTCGACCACGTACGAGTACGATTCGCTAGAGCGCCTCTCCCGATCGATCGATCCGTTCGGGAACGAGCAGGTCTTCGGCTACGACCCCCGCGGCAACGTCGTCATGCTCACCGAAGTCCACGTCTCGACCGATCCCACCGTCGTCCCCGAGACCTTCGTGACGACGTTCACCTACGATGACCTGAGCCGGCTCACATCCGTCACCGACAACGCCGGTGCGGTGAGTTGCTTCGGATACGACTCGCGCAACAACCGGGTGCGGGTCATCGATGCTCGGGGGAACGTCACCCGATACGTCTACGACTCGCTCGATCGGCAGGTCGCAGTCCATCGCAGACTCACCGACTCAGGCGTTGGGACGGGCACGGTCCTCGCCCTCGCGAGCACGCTGTACCAGTGGGACGACTCCTCACGGCTGACCTCGATCATCGATCCGAACGGGAACCCGACGACGTACGCCTACGACGACCTCGACCGCCGGGTCCTGACGACCTACGCCGACGGAACCGGGCACGTGTTCGTGTGGGACTCTCACAGCGATCTCGTTTCGGAGACCGACCCGAACGGAACGGTCGTCGTGACGAACTACGACGCTCTCGGTCGTCCGATCCTCCGGACGGTGGCCGCGGGTCCGGGAGTTGCGACCACCACGACGTTCGAGACCTTCGAGTACGACGGGCTCGGGCGACTCGTCCGTACCACCGACGACGATTCCGAAGTCCTTCGCAGCTACGATTCGCTCGGAAACCTGGTCGCGGAGACGCTGAACGGTCAGCTGACGACGCACCTCCGCAGCGCCTCCGGGAAGCAGCTCTCGACCACCTATCCCGGTGGGCGCACCATCGCTTTCTCCTACGACGCCCTCGGCCGCCTGACCGCGATCACCGATCCGACGGGTGGTCCGGTGATCAGCGCGTACGAATACATCGGTCCGACTCGGGTGCTCCGCAGCACCAACGGGGCGGCGATGGTGCGCGAGACCGATTTCGACTTCGTCCGGAGGATCAGTGCGACGACGCACACGGCAACCGCGCTCCCGATCCCGGTGCTCGACGAGCGTTCCTTCGGTTACGACGATGTGCACAACATCACGGTCGAGCAGCAGTTCGCCCCGGGAGCGCCCGATGAACAACACCAGTTCACCTACGACTCCCTGAACCGACTCGTCCGCGCTCAGGTGACCGACTCGGCGGGCTCGCCGCTCCGCGACACGCAGTACTTCCTCGACCTCGCGGGGAACCGCCAGGAAGTCTCCTCGGGGAGCTGCTCCGGTCCGTATGTGCTCGATCCGGTCGGGGGTACCGTTCACCAGTACGCGCTGACCGGCTGCGATCAGCGAAGCTACGACGCGGCGGGAAACCTCGCCAGTCGCGCCGCTTTCGGTGCGCCGGCGGCGCAGTATTCCTATGACTATCGCGACCGGCTCGTCGAAGTGATCGACCCGTTCAGCGGCATGTATAGCTACGAGTACGACCCCCTCGGTCGGCGGATCGCGCGGACCCATCTGCTCGTCACGGGCCCCGAACGCACCGAGTACTTCTACGACGCGGACGCCGTCATCGAAGAACAGAACGGATTCGGCGGCACCCTCGCGACGTACGTCTACGGGAACCGGCTCGATGAGATGATCCAGATGCAGCGGGACTTCGGGCTCGGCGTCGGCCCCGAGACGTTCTACTCGGTCGTCTCTGAGCTCCAGGGAATCGTCGTCCTGTGCAACACGGCCGGGGAACCGGTCGAACGCTACTCGTACGGCGACTACGGCGAGCCGACGATCCTCGACGCGACGGGAGTGCCGCTCGCGGCCTCGCAGTACGGAAACCCGTACCTCTTCCAAGGCCGGCGCTACGACCCGGAGACCGGTTGGTACCTCTTCCCCCCGCGGGCTCTCGATCCGATCGCCGGGCGCTTCGTCGGTCGAGATCCGAACGGGGTCCACAGCGATGCGCAGGGCCTCGGGAACGGATACACCTTCCATGGGAACAACCCTGGGTCGGCCGAGGGGATGATCTGGGGCGAGTGGGGCGGGTCGGAGCCCTCATCTCCGAGCCGCCAGACGAGCAAGGTCGTCGTCCGAGGATGGAACCCCACGCACCGGCTGACCCGCGGGGGTAAGTCGAAGACCTGGGCGGACTCCTCGGATCAGCAACTGGTGACCGTCGCGCGCGATCTCGTCCTGGTCGCGGCCGGAACGACGAGCACGAAGTCTCCCGGCGAGCGCGTGATGCGCCCCACGTTCGGCGGGGGTGGAATTCCGAACGATTCCGCGAGCATGGCAGCACCCTATATCCCCGGGGGCGCGGTCGTCTCTGCTGCGGTCAGCGGGATCGGGCAGCTCGAGAGCCGGGCCGTCCTCAACCAGGATCCCCTCGAGTACCGTGCGCACCTCCCCGAACCGCCCCCGTGGTGGGGACCGATCGGCAACACTTCACCGCAACCCCCTTCGACCGGCTCGCTGCGCACCGCTTCGAACCTCCCCCCGATCCGGTGGATGGCGCCGGAGTCGCTGCGCAAGCGCCCGGGGCGTGTGAAGTACGGGGACATCACTCTGAAGCGGGGGTACTCACTCGGCGATGATCCTCTGCTTCGGAAGCGTCCTGGTCGGGTGAAGTACGGAAACATCACGCTCAAGCGAGGGTACTCACTCGGCGAGGACCTGCTGCTGAGGAAGCGCCCCGGTCGTGTGAAGTACGGAGACATCACGCTGAAGCGGGGGCATGTGCTCTTCTCACCGGACGGGACTCCGATTCGCGCGAAGGTGCGAACCCCCTGGATGGAGAGGGGTGGGGAGCTTCATGGGTTCGAGAAGCTCTCCGGCATCATGAAGACCATGCACGACACTGCCAAGAGCGCGATCAACAACGTGCGTTGATCCCGGGCTCGGCTTGCGATGGCACCGGACCTCGCGCATGCTCCCCCCGGAGGTGGCACTGGCCGCCTGCGGGGGGAGCGTTCCATCGAGAGGGGGACCGGTGGTCGGTCGGGTCGCGGCGCTGCTCGTCGGTTCCGGCGCCTGCGCACTCGCCTACCAGACCGTCTGGCTGCGCGAGCTGCGGCTCGTCTTCGGCGCGAGCACGCCCGCGACCGCAGCGACGCTCGCGATCTTTCTCGGCGGACTCGGCGCAGGCGCATTGTGGATCGGGCCGCTCGCCGATCGTCACCCCCGACCGCTCCGTCTCTACGCCCAGCTCGAACTCACGATCGCGATCGGCGCGCTCCTCTCTCCCGTCCTGCTCGCCCTGGTCCGATCTCTCTACATCGCGAGCGGCGGCACCAGCGCCCTCGGAGGTGGGTTGGCGACGGTGGTCCGTCTCGTCCTCTCCGCCCTCGTTCTGGCGGTGCCGACCCTCGCGATCGGGGGGACGCTCCCCGCCGCGGCCCGGGCGGTCGAGAGCGAGGGAGATCTCGGGCGCGGGTCGACCGCTCGGCTCTATGGGTGGAACACGGTCGGCGCGGTCCTCGGTGTCTTGTTCCCGACTCTCATCCTGCTCGAAGCGCTCGGTACGCGAGGGACCCTGATCGTCGCCGTGCTCCTCAATCTCATCATCGCGGGGTCGGCGTACCGACTCTCGGCGCGCGTGGATACGGCAGCGCCTCGAGACGGAGACGAAGCCGAAGAGCAGGAGTCGGAGTCTGCGCCGACGACCCCCACCCTCCCGACCGCCCTTCTGGCCGGCGTCGCGGCTGGAGCTGGCTTCGTCTTCCTCCTCCTCGAGCTGGTGTGGATCCGGATGCTCGCGCCGCTCCTCGGCGGCTCCACCTACACCTTCGGGGTGCTGCTCTCCGCGATCTTGGTCGGGATCGGGGGGGGAGGGCTGATCGCTGCGCGGGTCTTTCGCGAGCGAACTCCGCCGCCGATCCTCCTCGCGCTCACGTGCGGGCTCGAGGCGCTCGCGGTGGGGGTTCCGCTCGCCCTCGGCGATCGCATCCCTCGTCTCGCCTCCGCCCTGCGATCGCTCGATGCGTTCGGCTTCTCCGGAGAGGTCGTCGGCTGGTGGATCATCGCAGCGGGAGTCGTCCTACCCGCCTCGCTCGTCGCCGGGTTCCAGTTCCCGCTGATCATCGCGCTGCTCGGCCGTGGCCGCACCGCGATCGGTCGGCATGTCGGGGTCGTCGCGGCGGCGAACACCGGTGGCGCGCTCGCCGGCGCACTCGCCGGAGGATTCGGGATCCTGGTATGGCTGTCCGCCCCGGGGGCTTGGCGCGCGGCGACGATCCTGCTCGTACTGCTCGGGGGGGTCGCGCTGGTGGCCTCGATCCGGCGTGCTCCATCGAAACGACTTCGCCCCATCGAGGTGGCTCTCACCCTGCTCGTCGCGCTCCTCGTGATCGTCTTCGCCCCCGATCCGGGCCCGGTCTGGCGACAGAGTCCGATCGGTGCGGGGCGGGCCCGCATCCCTTCCGACCCCGTCGAACGCCGTGAGGCGGCCCACCGGCTCCATCGCTCGATCGTGTGGGAGCAGGACGGCTTCGAGAGCAACGTCGCGATCTCGAACTCGGACGGGGTCGCGTTCATCGTGAACGGCAAGAGCGATGGCAATGCGAAGTACGACGCGGCGACGCAGGTGATGAGCGGCCTCCTCGGCCCGCTCCTGCGCCCCGAGGTGCGCACGGCGCTCGTGATCGGCCTCGGCACCGGGAGCACCGCGGGGTGGCTTGCCGCGGTCCCGGGGATCGAGTCGGTCGAGGTCGTCGAGCTCGAGCCAGCGGTTCTCGAGGCCGCCCGGCGTTCGGCTGCCGTCAATCGCGCGGTGCTCGACGACCGGAAGGTCACGGTGCGGATCGGGGACGCCCGCGAGAGACTGCTCACCGCGCGGGAAGACTTCGATCTGATCTTCTCCGAGCCCTCGAACCCGTACCGGGCGGGGGTCGCCAGCTTGTTCACCCGCGAGTTCTACCAAGCGGTTCGCGAGCGACTCTCCGAGGACGGGATCTTCATCCAGTGGATCCAGGCGTACGAGATCGATGCGCAGTCGGTACGTGGAGCGCTGGCGACGCTGGCGAGCGTGTTCCCGGTCGTCGAGACGTGGCAGACCCAACCGACCGACCTGATGCTGATCGCGACCCACGATGAACGACCGATCGACATCGACCAACTCCGCATCCGGATCACCGAGCCCCCCTTTGCAGAAGCGCTCTCCCACGTGTGGCGGACGAGCTCCGTGGAAGGGCTGCTCGCCCGCTTCGTCGCGGGACCGACGATCGCCCGCGACCTCCTCAGCCTCGAGAAGGATCGCCTCAACACCGATGACCACACTCGGATCGAGTTCGCGCTCGCGCGCTCGGTCGGGCGCGCCCTCGACTTCCGGATCGACGACTTGCGGCGTCTCGCGACCTTGCGTGGCGAGGCGTTCCCGCTCGTCGTCGGGGAGGAGCTCGACGGAGATCGCATCGTCGAGGCACGGCTGGCGATGTCGATCCTAGAAGGAGTCCCACCGCTCGATGAAGAGATCCTCTCGGACGCGGTGGCACTCCGCGCGGCGGCGATCGTGGCCTACGTGGAGGGAGATCTCGCCGGGGTGCGCGAGCGGTGGGGGGCGCAACCATCGCCCCCGCGGACGACGACCGAGCTGCTCATCGTCGGCGAGAGCCTCGCGGAATTCGGCGATGCGAAAGCCCTCGTCGTCGCCGACGCACTCGAGCGCGCCTTTCCCGTCGAGGCGGAAATCATCCGGGCGCGTCTCCAGACTCGCATTCTTCGCATCGACGATGCGGTCGCTGCACTCGAGCGCGCCTACGTACTTCTGCGGAGCGATCCGTGGCCGTGGGACCTCCCGGTGCTGCGCTCGTTCGATCTCGCAGCCGAGATCGCCCCCGTCGACTCAGGCTTCGCCGAGCGCCTCGGCGCCGCGCTCGCGGAGCCGTTCGCGGTGAGCCTCTTGGATGAGGAGCGCACGCTCGCTCGGTTCCGGGTGACGGTCTCGGCGGGTGGCGCGGCCGCGGTCGCCGCACTGGAGCCGTACGTGATCCATCCGATCTGGGACCGAGTGTTCCTCGTCGCTCGGGAACGGGTCTATCGAGAGGCGAGCGATCCGAGAGCGGCGAGCGCGGCGCGCGATCTGGAGCTCTTCGACCGAGAGGCGGGCCCGACCCTCGAGCAGGAACTTCTGCCGAGGTAGGGCGGTGTTCATGGGGCGGCGCTGTTTTGTCTGAGGGGCCTGGCTCGCAGGCCCCTCTCGCTCGCGGCAGAGCCGCTCCCGATTCACCCCAACGAGGCGAGCTCTGCTCGCTTGGCTCGCGAGTGTTTTGGGGGCTGGCTCCGTACAGCGGCGGTGCCTTCGATGAGGCGCCCCTGTGGCGAGTCAGTCCCCACGCTTTCCACCGGCTTGCCGCTCACTTCTAGCCCTTCGCCCGCCCCGATCACTCGGTCTCCCGGTCCCATCCATCCGGTCCCAGCGGGCACCAGGAGGGCGATGGACCCCAAGACCCGCTTTGGGGCAGGGCTCTGGCCTGATTGACGCTCATCCCGCGGGTGATACGATTCAGTCCATCGGAGCGTCGCTCCCTCCGGCGGTGGTCTCGGCTATGTCCATCCGCCGGAGCGAGGTGTATTGCGGTCGTTCCGAACTGCCCGCAGGGAGGAATGATGCTCACCCGCGTCTCCGTACGCCCCGTCCTCGGCCGGTCCGCATTTCGCGGACTGCTCGCCGGTCTGATCCTCACGCTCGCCGCTGGTTGCATCCAGGGTCCCGATGTCGACTTTACCGTCCCCGCGAACGGGGCGAGCGGTGTCGAACCGGCGACCGAGATCCTCATCGCCTTCACCAGCGAGCTCGATCCGGAGACCGCAACCGACGTGGCGAACTTCGTCATCTTCGGCTCCACCTCCGGGACGACGGGGACGACCGCCACGCTCGATGAGACCGGACGTCAGCTGACGATCATCCCCGCGGGGCCGTTCGATTCCGGCGAAAAGGTCACGATCAGCCTGACCAACCGGATGACCACGTTGATCAGTATTCCCCTCGAGTCGTACCAGTTCTCCTTCCGGATCCGGGGGACCGCGGCGGCGGCCGAGGACTTCGACCCGCAGGAGGGGCAGTTCCTGCTGACCGACCTCGATCCGCAAAACGGATCGATCGGGCTCCCGCAGCGCCCGCTCGTGCGCGCCGATTTCGAGGCAAACGTCTCGGTGAGCAGTATCCAAGGGAGCGTCGCGATGCGTGGCGCGCACAGCGGCACGAAAGCGGTGATCGCGAGCGGCAGCCAGTTGGTCGGGCAGGGTGCGCAGCAGACCGCGGGTCAGATCCTCGTCCAGCTCGCTCCCGAAGAGTCTCCGTTCGAACCCGGAGAGCGGGTGACGATCGCGTACTCGTCGGACGTCACCGCACCCGCCGGCGGACAGACATCGCACCTGCGACCGTTCGTCGCGAGTTTCGAAGCGCGCGGGGGATTCGTCGCCGGGGGCTTCTCGGCCGCCGCTCCGCTGCCGCTGGGCGCAGGGACCCATCTGCTTCCGGCGGTGGATGCGATCTTCGGTGACTTCTTGCAGTTCGACGGTCCCGAGTTGGTGATCCTCGACCAGGCCGGGATCATCCACGCCCTCCGCAGCGTCGCTGGGGGACCGTACTCCCTCCTCTCGAGCTTCCCGACGGCGCTCCCGGTGGCGGTGCGGGCCGCGGACATCGATGACGACGGTATTCTCGAAGTCTTGGTCGTCACCCGCTCCGGGCAGCTCGAGGTCCTGCAGCTCTTCGGGACGGTTCTCGGTCGCGCCCAGGACCCGGTGCAGATTCCGGGCGGGGAGCCCTCGGACTTCGAAGTTGCGGACTTCGATGGCGATGGGTTCCTCGACGTCGTGGTCGCGGTCGCGGAGGGACTCCAGTTCATCCGTCAGGTCCCTCCGCTCGCACCGGGACTCCCCGGGCTTCCCGGCCTCGGAGCGTTCGAGGGTCTCACCGCCATCGAGGGGGATCCCCTCGTCGACCCGGTCAGCGAGGTCGAGGTCGGAGATCTCGACGGCGACGGTCGTATCGACATCGTGGCTCGCACCTCGGCCGGGACGACCGTCCTGCGGAACGCGGGCGGATTCCTCTTCGCCGAGGTTTCGGTGCTCACCGTCGAACCGATCCCGGGGACGATCCGGATCGCAGACTTCGATGGAGATGGCCGACAGGATGTCATCACCGGGGGAATCGGGGGCGTATTCGTCCACTTCACCCCGGAAGAGGGGATTCCAGTCGCGACCTGGGGCGCGACGACGATCCCGCTGGGGGTCACTCCCCGCGACTTGTTGATCGGGAACATCGACGGTGATTCCAACCACCTCGCCGACCTGCTCGTCTATGCACCGAATGCTCCCGAGCCGCTGACCCTTCGCCTCCGGCAGAGTCGGGCCCTCGTCGATTTCGTCACGGTGACGATTCCGGTTTCCGGGGTCGCCCCGGGATCTGGAGTCGCACTCGCCGACGTCGACCGCGACGGCGCTCGCGACATCCTGCTCTTCGGAGCGGGAGCCGGAGGTTCCTCCGGACTGCTGATCTCGACGAGCACGGGGGTGGTCGACGCCGGCGACCCCAGCTTCGCGTTCTCGCTCGCTGGGGTCTCCCCGGTCGATCTCGGGAATACCGTGAACCTGTCGCTCTCTGCGGACCTCGGTGAGGACATCTCCCGACTGACCGCGGCGCTGAGCTGGCACCCCTCGTTCAGGCTCGACGCGGTCGTCCTCGATCCCAACACCTTCCCGGGAACGTCGATCGAGCCCGTGGTGGTCGAAGACAGCAACGAAGCACACATCACCATCGACCTCGGGAGTTCCGTCCTGTCGGCCGGCGACACGATCCACATCCTCGAGTTGCACTTCCGTCAGCCGCAGCCTCAGGCGAACACCTTCACGTTCTCGATCGAGAGCGATGTCACGCTCTCCGGGGAAGCCGCCACGGCGAGCCAGGTCGTCCTCGCGAGCGATGGGATCGCATTCCCGGACCTGAGCGATGGATCGGTCGACGTGACCATGCAGTCGTCGGTCATCTCGGTCGGGCCGGTCACGTGCACCGCCGACGTGGCCGGGATCTTGCTCTCCTGGTCGATCCCGGCCGGCGCGAGCTACGACCAGATCCGGATCCGCCGGAACGGCTCGTTCCTCTCGGCACTGGGCGGCGGCGAGACCTCCTTCACCGACGAGAGTCCACTCGCGAGCGGAAATGTCCTCTACGCGGTGGTCGGGGTCGAGGGCGCGATCGAGTCCCCTCCGAGCTCGTGCGACATCAGCCTGTTCGGTCAGCTCACCTGCGAACGCGTCGTGGTCGCGCCGATGGACATCCACTTGCAGTGGATCACGAGCGCCATCTACGACTCGATCACGATCCAGCGCGATGGCAGCGTGATCGGGATCATCAGCGGATTCCAGTCCGGTTTCACCGACCACACCGGTGATCAGAACGGTCACACCTACGAAGTGTTCGGAACGGACGACGGAGTGGACTCTTCCCCCGCCGGGTGCCCGCAGGGAGAGGTCCCGGACACGACCTCCGGCGCCCTTGTCGTGGACCTGGTCTCGAACGTCTTCTTGATGATCGACGAGGGGCGGGCCTCGGTCTCCTGGGTGAACGGGGAGAACTACGACAGTGTGACGATTCGTCGAGTCCCTCTGAGCATCCTCGGCGACATCACACTCCCCGGGAGCCCGACTACCTATGAGGATTCGGAGATCTTGATCCCCGGGGATTACGAGTACCATGTGCGAGGGAACGCGGCTGGCAGCGGCGCGGCGTTCGTGTTCTCGAACGTAGCCACCGCCCTCTTGCCGGCCCCGATCGATCTGACGTGCACGCTCGCCGGGGGGAACCAGGTTCTGCTCGGATGGACGAACGTTCCCGTGGCGTACTCGTACCAAAGTTTGAACATCTGGCGGACCGACGACCTGGACCAGAGCACCATCGTCGTCGCCACTCTCGGCGGCACCGAGACTTCTTTCCTCGATACGAACGTCCCCGACGGGAACTACACCTACCGGGTGGAAGCGACCTTCGGCGTGGAGTCCGTACTGTCGAGCGGCTGCTCCTCCTCGTTGCAGAATTTGATCCGAGTCAACGATGTCGTCACCACTCCCGGGATGTCGACCTTCATCACGATCGACGGTCAGCTTCTCGAGGACGTGGTCGGATACACGTTCGATCTGCGCTTCGATGCCTCGAAGATCACGATCACCGGAGTGACCGTCCCCGGGATTCCATCGGCGATCATCGAACCGCTCGACCCCGTCGACTCGGGCGGACTCACCACCGTCACGATCACCGTCTCGGGGGTCTCGATCCCCTCCGGCTTCGGCATCCCGTTCGCGCAGATCGCGGTCTCGACCACGTCCGATCTCTCGTCGGTGGGGGAGAGCCTGCTCGATCTGATCGACGAAATGGCCGGTGGCACCCCGTCGCTCGATCTCGCCGGGGGGGGCACCCTCGTGCCGACCCTCGTCGATGGCGCCCTTCGGGTCGATCCCTACGGTCTCTTCTTCGAGCCCGCGACCGTCACTCAGGGTGGGCTGTACGAAGGGTGGATCTTCGGCACTTTTGCGACCCCGATCGGAAGCTACTCCATCTCCCTGGTGTTCGATCCTGACGTGCTCTCGATCGTCGAGATCACCAGCCAAGGGACGGTCGGCGAGCTCTTGCCGGGCTTCTTCGTCGCCACGATCAACAATCAGACGGGGGTCGCTGCTCTCGCGGGGATCTCGATCTTCGACACGCTCGTGCCCCAGGCTGCTGCACCGCTCGCCTTCGTCCGTTTCGAAGCGAACCCATCCGCCGCGGAGGGAGTGACGACGATCTTCTTCGAGGACTGGACAACGTCGACGGACATCAGCTTCACCAATGAGTTCTTCCTCGAAGACGGGAGTACGCTCGAACCGACGCTGTTCGCTGGGACCGTCGAGATCCTCGGACAGACTCTACCGCCGGAGATCGACGCGATCGATCCTGCGATCGGACCGGACGCCGGAGGGGCGTCGGTCTTGGTGACCGGTGCGAACTTCACCCCCGGCCTCGAGGTGAGCTTCGCGGGCGCGGTCGCGGCGTACGCGCTGGTGAACTCGACCACCTTGCTCGCCGTGACCCCGGCGATGGCCCCGGGCCCGGTGGACGTCACGATCACTTCGTCCCTCGGCAGCGACGTGCTCCCCGGTGCTTACACGTACCAGGCGCTCACGCTCGCCTCGGTGTCGCCGGGGGCGGTCAATCCGTGCGTCGAGACTCCGCTCGTCCTCACCGGCACGGGTTTCCCGCCGAATCTCCAGGTCAGGATCGGCGACGCCTTGGCGACGATCCTCGGCGCGGTCGATCCCGATGGCACGATCGTGAATGTGTTGCCTCCGCCCTTCTCCTTGGCTTCGCCGGGGGGAGCGTCCGACCTCGACGTCAGCGTCGAGAATCCCGTCACCGGCGCCGCGGAGGTGCTCCCGGGGAGCCTCTCCTACGTCGTCGAATTCATCCGAGGTGACGTGGACGGGAGTGGCGTCGTGGACATCACGGATCTGTCGTTCCTCGGCAGCGCGCTCGCGGGTTCCGGTCCGTTGCCCTCGAGTTTCGATGCTGCGGACGTCGACGACGACGGGACGATCCACATCGGAGACTTGGTCTATCTCGGCGACTTCCTCTCCGGCAATGGATCGCCGCCGCCGCCTGCGCCGTACCCGCTGGCCGGTCCCGATCCGACTCCGGACGGCATCTGTCCGTAAGGCGAGCGTTCGGGGAGGCCTGAGTCAGTCCTCCCCGGGCGCAGGGCGCACCCCTCGCCCGGGTGCCGCTGCAACGGACTTCGAGACCCGGTACACTCCTCCCCCGGCCGCTGGTGCGCGTTCCCCCGTTGGAGGAACCACCCTTGGCCATCGCCACGCCGCGTCCCGATCGTTCGATCGCCCGTCCCCGCCGCTTCGAACATTTCTTGTCCTCGCGAAACCCTCAGAAGATGCGACAGGCCCCGCGGTGCGGAGCCAGTCCCCAGTCGGGGTACCGTCCGCGGCAACGTCTTTGGCACGAGGGTGCCGGAGTTCTCTCCGACGCCGAGCTCGTCTCGATCCTGCTCGGCACCGGCTCGCGTGATATCGCCGTCGCTGCGCTCTCGAGCATTCTCCTCGAACGCATCGGGGGCCTGCGTGGACTCGCCACCGCACACCCCGCGGAGCTCTCGCGGATCGCGGGGGTCGGTGAAGCGAAGGCCGCTCGCCTCCTCGCGGCGGTCGAGATCGGGCGCCGGGTCGGGGGGAGCCCGTGGCGGCGCGGCGAGTCGTTCCTCGATGCGAAGCAAGTCTATGAGCACTTCGCCCCTCGCCTAAGGGACGAGCGGCGTGAGCTGTTCCTCGCCGCGTATCTCGATGTTCGGCGCCGTCTGATCGGCGAGGAGGTGATCTCCTGCGGTTCGCTGGTCGCCAGTATCGTCCACCCCCGCGAGGTGTTCCGCCCCGCGGTGCGACTCGCCGCCGCAAGCGTGATCGCGGTCCACAACCACCCCAGCGGCGATCCCGCCCCGAGCGCCGAGGACTGGGCGGTGACCGATCGGCTCCGACGATCGGGGGAGACCCTGGGGATCGAGCTCCTCGACCACGTCGTGATCGGGGACGGCGCCTGGACTTCGCTCCGGGACGAGTGCCACCGACCGCCGAGTCGAGGATGAGGCTCGATCCGGCTCCGACCGCAATACGGGGGAAATGGGGGGATGCGAGCTCCCCGCTTCGGGGGGTACCCCTATCTCAGACCTCGCGATTGCTGGAATCGTGACTCGGACTCGATACGATCTCCGGACGGAGGGGAACCGGCCCCGCCCGCGCCCGACCCGCCACCTGTCGGACCGGTTGTTCCTCGGACGGAAGGATCGTCGTTGAGGAGAGCGATCATCTCCGACATCCACGGAAACCTCGTCGCGCTGGAGGCCGTCCTCGAGGACATCCGGGAGCAGGGGATCGAGACGATCTACTGCCTCGGAGACGTGATCGGGTACGGACCCCGGCCGCGGGAGTGCTTGCTCATCTGCAAGAATTTTGCGCTGAACCTCCTCGGCAATCATGAGGAGGCGGTGCTGTTCGAGCCGATCGGGTTCAACGCCCGGGCGAAGTCCGCGGTCGAATGGACGAAGCAGCAGCTGAGCCTCCCCGATCAGCCGCGGGAGGAGAACAGCGCGCTGTGGAACCTGGTCGGCAGCATGGAGTCGACCCACACCGAAGAGGACGTCCTCTACGTCCACGGCTCCCCGCGCGACCCGACGCGCGAGTACGTGTTCGTCTCCGACATCCGGAACCCGGAGAAGATGCGCGAGATCTTCGCCGCGCAGGAGCAGATGACCTGTTTCGCGGGCCACACCCACACGGCGGGTGTGTTCACCGAAGACTTCGAGTTCCTCCATCCGAGCCAGATCGGAAACTGCTACTCCGTGGGTGAGAAAAAGGTGCTGATCAATGTCGGCTCGGTCGGCCAACCCCGTGACGGGGACCCGCGAGCCTCCTACGTGATCTTCGATGGTGAGACGGTCGAGTTCCGTCGCGTGAAGTACGACATCGAAGAAGCGATCGCCCACTTCCGCGAGACCCCACTTCCGGAAGAACTCGCACTCCGGCTCATCGAAGGGCGATAGACCTCCGATGGAGAAGCGGTTCCTCCTTTTCATCCTGATCTGCGTGACCTCGTTCCTGGTCTACGGGCGGCTGCTGGGCCCGCGCAGTGTTCCCCCGGGGAACCCGCCGGGATCTTCGGCGACCGGTTCTCCGGAGCGAGTCGATCCGAGCGCCGCCGGCGATCCCGGTGCACGATCTCCCGAGAATGCAGCGCCGGGGAGTGGGGACACCCCCAGTCCGATCCCGGCCCTGCCGAGCTACCCACTGAAGAGCGTGGTCCTCTCGAACGACTCCCTCGAACTCGATCTCCGATCGGACGGCGCGGGGATCCACTCCGCGATCTTCTCGAAGTACCTAGAGGGGAACCGAGAGAATGCACTGATCTTCGCGTCCCCCGAACTCCAGTCGGGGACGGGTCTGGTGGTGGCCGTGTCGGGGATCGGCTCCGGGGTCCCGCTCGACACCGTGCGGTGGGAGCTCATCGAACAGTCCGACGGTCGCGTCGTATTCCGACACCCGCTCGGCGAGGGTGGCTCGATCACCAAGGAGATCGTACTCCCCCCGGAAGGGTACGAGGTCGTCGTCTCGATCACCATCGATGGGGAGTTCTCCGCCGCCCGAGATGCCCGCTACCAATTCCTCGGCTTCGCGCGGATCCGCTACGAGGACGGGTCCCGAGGTCCGAACCAGAGAGTCGCGGGTCTTCTCGACCGGAACGGTCTTGTCACCGATACCGACCACGAGGGCGTCGGGCCGCTCCCGCAGCGCTTCCGAGTCGACGAGCGTTCGATCGCATGGGGGGGACTCGAGAGCAACTACTTCGCTTCCGTCATCCGCCCCGAGCCGGTCGCCGGGATGGCACCGCCGAGGCTCATCGAGATCGCGGATCCCGATCGGACGCGGGCGCCGGAGTACAAGGGCGCCCACGAAAAGGGTCGGCAGGAGTACCCTTACCGCGTCGGGTTCCAACAGACGGTCGTCCCCGGCAGGACCGACGTCTATCGGGTGTTCCTCGGGCCGAAGGATCGCGAAGTCCTCGCCGCCTACGAGGACCACGGCTATCTCGAGCTGATCGACTACGGCACGCTCGGTCCGCTGGTGCGGCTCTTCCTGTTCCTCCTGCGGACGTTCGAGGCGGTCACCAGCTCGTGGGGGGTCGCGATCATCCTGCTGACGGTGATCGTGAAATCGCTCCTGCACCCGATCAACAAGCGCAACCAGCGATCGATGCAGCGCCAGCAGAAGAAGATGGCGAAGATCCAGCCCGAGATGAAGGCGATCAAGGAGAAGCACAAGAACGACGCGCTGAAGGCGAACCAGGAGATCCAGAGGCTGTTCAAAGAGCACGGAGTGAACCCGGCGCAGATGTTCGGCGGGTGCCTGATGCTGTTCTTCCAGCTGCCGATCTGGATCGGACTGATCAACACCTTCCGGGTCGCGATCGAGCTCAGGCAAGCCTCGTTCCTGTGGGTCGCCGACCTGACCGCACCGGACCAGGTCTTCCAGATGCCGTTCAAGCTCCCGTTCCTCGGGGACTGGTTCAACGTTCTCCCGCTGCTCTACGTGATCGTCACCCTGGTGAACCAGCGGATGATGCCGCGCTCCGACGATCCACAGATGCGGCAGCAACAGAAGATGATGACCTTCATGATGGTCGCCTTCGGCTTCATCTTCTATTCGTTCCCCTCGGGGCTGATGGTGTACTTCCTGACCTCGGCGTCCCTCGGGATCGTCGAGCAGAAAATCATCCGCGCCGAGCTCAAGCACGAGGACGCGAAAGCCGCGGAGGGTCCCGCTCCTCCTCCTCCCCCCGCCCCGGGAAAGGGGAAGCGCCGCTCGTGAACCGTCCCCTCCCCGAGCGCCCGGTCGCGGCTCTCGCGACCCCGGAGGGAGCGAGCGAGATGGCGCTGGTCCGGATCTCGGGGGAGGGGTGCCGCGCGCGGGTCGCGCGGGTGTTCTCGACCGAAGAGTCTACCCACGGTGTGCTCCCCGACGCCGCAGTCGCCGCCGTGCGCCGGGGGTTCTTCGAGCTCGTGCCGAACGCTCCGCTAATTCCCGCGATCTCCATCGAGTACCCAGAGGGTCGTTCCTACACCGGCGAGGAATCGGTGGAGCTGCTCGTTCCCGGTGCCCCCGCAGTGGTGCGCGGAGTGCTCGCGCGACTGGAGGCGCTCGGGATCGCGGCCGCCGCGCCGGGCGAGTTCACTCGCCGCGCATTCCACCACGGTCGCCTCGATCTCACCCGAGCCGAGTCGGTCGCAGCTCTGATCGCTGCCGAGGATCTCGAGGGAACCCGGGCGGCGCGACGCACCCTCGACGGAGAGCTCGCCGCCGCGGTCCGCGAGATCGGGGATCGATTGCACGACGCGATCGCCCTCCTCGAAGCGGGTCTCGACTTCGCGGACCAGGAGATCGAGCCGCCGTCCCCCCGCGAGATCGACCGCCTCCTCGCGCCCCTCGAAGAGCGGCTCGGGCGATGGGTCGATCGACCCGACGCTGGATCCGCCGAACGCTCCCCGCTCCGGTTCCTCCTGTGGGGGCGCGCGAACGCCGGCAAGTCGACCCTCCTCAATGCGCTCTGCGAGGAGAACCGAGCGATCGTCTCGGAGATCCCTGGCACCACGACGGACGGAGTGGCGGGGACCCTCGAAACCCCCGCGGGGACGATCGAACTCCTCGACCTCCCCGGCCGGAAAGAGCCTCGATCTCCTGTGGAGGAGCGGGCGGAAGCGCTGGCGCGGCGCGATCTCGCGGAGGGGGACCGGGTCCTCTACCTGTTCGATGCTGCGCGCGACCCGGTGGAGATCGAGGCGGAGTGGCAGTCGCTCCCGGACGAGGTCCGCGCCCGCTCTTGGCCGGTTCTGAATCAGGTCGATCGTCTCTCCGGCCCAGCGAGGGATGCGCTGCCGGAGTTGCCGGATCGGATCGACTGTTCGGCGCTCCGCGGGGAGGGGGTCGCCGCGCTCCGCGACCGACTCGCCGAGAGTAGACGCCGGGGGGAGTACGTCTCCCGCGGACTTGCGCGTCTCTTCAACGATCGCCAGCGCCGCCGGCTCACCGAGTGTCGAGCACGGCTGGCCGCAGCGCGGGCAGAGATGGAGAGCGCGGGTCGGGTCGAGCCGGAACTCATCGTGGTCGACCTACGGAGAGCCCACGAGGCACTCGAGGAGATCACCGGTGAGATCGCTCCCGATGAGACTCTCGATCGGATCTTCGCTCGCTTTTGTGTGGGGAAGTAGTGCTCGCGCTTCCCCTCCGTTGCCGGTCCCGGGGCGCTGTGGTAACGTCCCCCGCCTCGACACTCGGGGCGCGAAACGGATCTGGGGTGCGCGAATGAAGTGCCCGTTCTGCGGTTCGATCGAGGACCGGGTCATGGATTCTCGGTCCGCCGGCGATGGTTCCTCCATCCGCAGGCGGCGAGAGTGTCAAGACTGCACGCGACGCTTCACCACCTATGAACGCATCGAAGAGGCACCCCGACTCGTCTGCAAGAAGGACCACACGCGAGAGCCGTTCGATCGTCAGAAGGTCTTGTCGGGGTTGCTCAAGGCGTGCGAGAAGCGCCCGGTCCCCGTCGAACGGCTCGAACAGGTGGTCGAGCTCGTCCAGCGGCAGATCCAGGAGCTGGGGGAGCCCGAGGTCGAGTCGCGCGCCATCGGCGAGATTCTCGTCGGTGAGTTGAAGAAGATCGACCAGGTCGCCTACGTCCGCTTCGCCTCGGTCTACCAGGAGTTCGCGGACGTCTCGGAATTCATGCGGCTGGTCGAGGGAAGGCTGGGGGAAGACGGGCCGCGGAGCGGGCGATGATCCCAGGCGGATGATCCCAGGCGGATGATCCCAGGGTGAGGCCAAAATCGCTCTCCTCCGGCTGGTAGGGCCTAGAACGAGCGGATTTGCAAAATTTCGCGCTCGTTCCGGGGGCTTGCTGCAATCATGAGGGCCGCCGAGAAGGGTCCGATTGCGGAGGATCCAAGTGAAGGAGCACTGATCGATGTACCTGAAGAAGCTGACACTCGCCGGCTTCAAGTCCTTCGCCGATCCCGTCGAGTTTCTCTTCCACCCCGGGACGACCGCGATCGTCGGTCCGAACGGGTGCGGGAAGTCGAACGTGGTCGACGCTTTCCGCTGGGTGCTCGGCGAACGCTCCGCGAAAGAGCTCCGCGGCAACGAGATGCTCGATGTGATCTTCAAGGGGACCAGTCGCCGAGAAGCGCTCAACCGGGCCGAGGTCTCGCTCCTCTTCGACAACGAAGATGGACTCCTCCCGATCGAGTTCAGCGAAGTCGAGGTGTCGCGCCGCCTCCACCGATCGGGGGAGAGCGAGTACCTGATCAACGGCCAGCATTGCCGCATGAAGGACATCCACGCGCTCTTCGCCGACACCGGGATCGGTACCGAGGGGTACTCGGTGATGGAGCAGGGGAATCTCGATGCGTTCCTCAACGCCAGCGCGCAGGAACGCCGCAAGATCTTCGAGGAAGCGGCGGGAATCTCGCGCTTCAAGCGGCAGAAAGAGCAGACGCTGCGCCGCCTCGAACGGTCGGAACGCGATCTCGAACGATCTCAGGATCGCCTCGCCGAGGCCGAGACCCGAGTGCGCAGCCTCAAGATTCAAGCGGCAAAGGCCCGCCGGTACGTCGAGGATCGTGATCGGGTGATGCGAGTCCGCGCAGTCCTTTCGACCGAAGAGATCGATTCGCTGCGATCTCAACGAGAGGCACTCACTTTCGATTTGTTCCTGATCCAACTCCGCCGCGGCCTTCTCACCCGCCTCAGCGAGGAAACCGACACGGGTCGCGAGGACGCGCGCGCCTCCGCCGAGGGTGCGGCGCAGTCCTTGACCGCGCTGCGCAACGAAGAGATGGAGCTGCGGGTCGAGCTCGAAGGCATCGGGCAACGGCTCGAGCACGCGGCGGAACGTCGCGCTGAGATCGACGACGCGACTCGCCGTCGGGATGAACAGGGTGAGGAACTTCTCCGCAGCGAGAATCAATATGGGGAACAACGCGCGGAAATTCGGGCGCAGGTGCTCGAATCGATCGCGACCCTCCGCGCTAGCCGAGAGCGCGCAACGACGGTGGCGGCACAGTATCGAGCGCTCGAGGTGTCGCGCCGTGCTCTCGAAGAGCAGGTGCACCTCACCAAGGATGAGGCGCTCTCCCGGATCTACCGCGAGACCCAGCTCTCCAACGACCGCACTGCGCTCGAGTCGGAGCGCCGGAGTCTCGAGAGCATGCGGGCGCGGAGAGTGACGGAAGCCGAAGAGTTCGAGACGTCGATCTCCGAACTGATCCGCTCCGCCGAGGGGCTGCGCTCAGGCCGCGACGAGGCGACAGAGCGCGCACGGACCGCGCGTCGCGATGCCGAGCTACTCTCGGCCGAGATCGCATCCCGCACCGCGTTGCTCGATGAGAACCGCGGGAGGCTCGCTTCGCTGCGCGGCGATTTCGAGGAGGGACAGGGACGACTCCGGTTCCTCATGGAGCTCGAGCAGCGTCGGGAAGGGATCGGAGAAGGGGCGCGGCGGCTCCTCGCAGCTCGCAGCCCGCTCGGTCGGGATGTGGTCGGGCTGCTCGCGGGTGGACTCGAGGTCGATCCGGAACTCGCCCCTGCGGTCGATGCCGCGCTCGGAATTGACGGCGAGACGGTTGTGCTCTCGGGAGAGCTCCAGCTCGACGATCGGCTGCGCGCGATCCAGCGCGACGTGGAGGAGCGCGGGGTCACCTTCGTCCAGGTCGAGGGACTCGGGGCCGACCCGCCCCCCCGCGAGTCGCTCCCCGAAGGGTGCACGCGCCTCGTCGACCATCTGCGCATCGAACCCCGCATGCGCGACGTGATCCGAGCCCTATTCGATGGAGTTCTGCTCTGCACCGATCTCGCCGCGGCGGAACGCGCTCGCCGGTCGATCCCTCGCTGCCGTCGGTGCGTCCTGCGGGACGGCACGGTCATCGAGGCGTGGGGTGCGGTTCGTCTCCCCACCCGCGGAGGGCACGGACTGGTGTCGCGCCGGATCGAGATCCGTGGCCTCGGGGCTCGGATCGATGCCCTGGAGGCGGAACTCGACGACGCTCGCGCGCACGGCGATGCACTCGAGGAGACGATCCAGGCGCGGGTCGCGGAAACGCGCCGCATGCAGGAGTCCGCGCAGCGACTCGAACTCGAGGTCGAACACTCCGAGCGTCTGCTCGGGGAGAACCGGGAGGAGAGCGCGCGACTCGGGGAACGTCGCGATGTGGTCATCGCCGAACTCGCAGAGCTGAGCGCGCAGGACTCCTCGCTCGCGGGAGAGCTCTCCACGAAGATCTCCGAGCTGGAGACGACGATTCGGGTGCGCGCAGAGATCGAAGCACAGATCTTGAAGTTCGAGGCGGAGAGAGACCCGCTCGATGCCCAGCTAGACGAAATCGAGGCGGAGACATCGCGAGTCCGGGTCGAGACGACCCAGACGGAGGAGCGCCTCGTCGCGAGGCGTCGCGAGCAGATGCGCGTGCAGTCCGAGCTGGAAGAGCGACGGAATCGCCGGCGCCGGCTCCTCGAAGAAGGGGAGCGGGACCAGGAGCGGCTCCGTCGGCTGACCGGGGAGGAGGGCAAGGACCGAGGCCGCCGTGAGACTCTCGCGAAGTCACTCTCCGAGCTGGGCGGTCGGATCGAGGGTGCCGCGGAAGAGAACGCGGCGGCGAAGGAGCGGCTCGTTTCGGCGGAGGGACTTCTCACTCGAATACGCGACGAAGACGCGGTGCTTCGGGAACATCGCGAGGAAAGGCTTCTCGCCGAGAACGAGCGGCGCGTGCGGATCGACGGGATTCGCGAGAAACTCGCGGAGGAGCTCGACGTCGACGTCCAAGAACTGCCGATCGACGAATGGCGGGAGCAGATCGTCGCCGAGATCGGAGCCGAGGGGTTGATCGAGCGACTCCGGACCGAGCTCGATTCCCTCCAGTCGAGTCTGCGGAAGAACGCGAACGTCAATCTGCAGGCGGTCGAGGAACTCGAGGGTGCAGAGGAGCGGCGTGATCATCTCGCCACCCAGATCCTCGACCTCGAGGAGGCGAAGACGACCCTTCTCGAGACGATCGAGACCCTCAACGAGCGCAGCCGCGAGCTGTTCCTGACGACCTTCGAACAGGTGCGTGGGCACTTCCGCGAGCTGTTCACCACCGTCTTCAACGGCGGGACCGCGGACCTGATGCTCGAAGAAGGGGTCGACCCCCTCGAAGCGGGTGTCGAAGTGATGGCACGCCCCCCCGGAAAGAAGGTCACTTCCCTCCGCGCCCTCTCCGGCGGTGAGAAGGCCCTGACCGCAGCCTCGGTCCTGTTCGCGCTCTTCCGCACGAAACCGAGCCCGTTCTGCATTCTCGACGAGATCGATGCCCCACTCGACGAGTCGAACATCCGCCGATTCGTCCGCGTTCTCGAGCGATTCTCGACGGAGTCGCAGTTCCTGATCATCACCCATAGCCGGGTGACGATGGGAGAAGCGGAACGCCTCTACGGAGTGACGATGGAGGAAGAAGGCGTATCGAAGAAAGTGGCGGTCCGCGTCGACAAGAACACGGATGAGCAAGCCATCACCGACGGGTCGGTCCACGCCGACTCACTGCTCTCTCCGCCCCGACTCGGCAGTGACGTCCACGTCGACGAGGAGAAGGACGCCGCCGCGCCGGTGGGATAGGGGAGCGGATCGACGTTCGTGGGCCGCGACCAGGTTCGAGAGCACTCTACCAGGGGAGAACCCCGAGGTTCGAACCGACTACCAGTCAACGGCGACGGTGAACTCGACCCCGGAGAAGTCGTTTTCGACCGTGGTGAAGTCGTCCGTGTTGTCAATTTCAATCGAGCGCCCGACGTACCCCAACCCGAGTGCGATCGGTCCCACCTGAACGCGAGTTCCCAGGCCGAATCCGAGGAGCTCCGAACTGGTCTCGTCGTCAAGGTTTGAAACCGGTATGTCCGAGTCGATTGCGGTCATCCCGACGCCGAGCGCAAGATTGCCGTAAACAGTCCACGTCACCTTGCGCCCCTCGACTAGCACGAGCTCTGGTTCCGCCTCGAGCCGAAAGAAGAGCGTGGAGTAGTCGGTAGAGAAGCCGCTGAGGTTATCATCGTATGTGTGCAGGTGGAAACCTATCCCGGGCCGGAGCGCCATCCGGAAGCGATCTCTCTTGATTCGATAGGTGAAGAAGCCAAAGACCTCCACATTGTCTGCGTCGTCAGCGTCCAACACGCCATCGAAGTCTTGAGACCTGATGGTCTCTATCCGCACGCCTCCGCCGAGGTTCCGGTCCGAGACTGCTTCGAACTGAATTCCGATCAGAATCGCATCAGCCTCTCCGTCGGCATTGTTCTCCACGAAGTCTTGCTCGGTCATTCCGATGCCGAGTTCGAGACGAACTTCGACCCTGGGATCTGTTCTTGCCTCCTCGCCTCCAGCTGCAGGGGCGGTATCTTTTTGCAACGAGTACACGGAGAAGTTGGCACCTGGAAGGGTCGAAGTGTCGTAGAGGGAGAGCAATGCTCCATCTTGAGCCGAGAGCGATCCGACCACCAAGACCAGTGCGCCGACGAGGAGTTGGAAGCATGCGGTGTTCATGGGTCACCGATTCTTTCTGTGAGCGAAAGGCGTGCCTGCTTCAGATAACAAAGACCGGTCGAGTGAACGGCGCCTCCCTTCTCCGCTGCAGGTTCCCGTGAGAGTACTGTCCTTCGGTTTTCCAGGGGCTCAACCACCTCGTCCCCCATGGCATGTTCGCGCCCGGCGCCGGGGTGCGGCCGGGGACATGGACGCTCTGCCCGACATCTCCTAGTGCGTCCATTCCGAAGATTCTGGACCATGTCACCCTATGTTGCTCAGATACACAGACTTGCTGAGGGCATCAGGAGAGTCGCGTTACGGATGCCCCGGCCCCTTTGCGACGATTCATGGGATCCGTTGGTTCGGTCCGTGCGATCGTCCCGCCGCACGGCGCAGACGAAGGATCGGCGGCTCGACGTCTCCGGCCGGGAGGAAGCACGTCTCGAGGAAGTGCGCTGTGTCGAAGAGCGACCAGCGATCCGAACTCCAGAACGCGCGGAACCGAGCGGCGGCGTCCTCTCCGACGAGAATGACGTGTCCCCACCCCGGTGATTCGCCCCTCCCTCCCCCACGTCGTATCCTTACTGGGGATCTTCCTTTCACGAACTGGAGCGCCCCCTCTGATTCGCCCTCTCCGGAGAGATTCACCTTGGATACTAGGATCGGTCGCGAAGATGTGATCCGCGCTTGGCAGGAGCAGCGCTCTCTGAGGGGGGCGATCCTGCGTGGGCTCGACCTGAGCGGTCTCGACCTTCGGGGGATGAACTTCGAGAGCGCGGACCTGGAAGGTGCGAGCTTCGAAGGGTCGAACCTGGAGGAGGGGAGCCTGATCGCGGCGAATCTGCGAGAAGCGCGGTTCAAGGGTGCACATCTTCCGCGCGCGAACCTCGAACTCGCGGATCTCCGGAGCGCCGAATTCTCCCACGCAGACCTCCGCGGAGTGCGATTCAACAAGACCTGCCTGCGCGACACACGATTTGCCGAGGCAAACCTGTTCCGCGCGCACTTCTACGACCAGGGGATCAACGGCTGCACCTTCGAGAGCGCGAATCTCGGTGGCGCGATCTTCAAGAACTGCGACATGCAGGGGTGCGACTTCTCACGCGGCCAGCTCCTCGGAGCCTCGCTCGTGCGCTGCCGCCTGACCGGCTCCCGCTTTCACGGGACCTTGTTCCAGGACGTGCGCCTCGATGAGACCGAGCTCTCCGGGCTCGATCTCGAGGGTGCCCGGTTCGTCGAGTTCGACTTCACCTCGGTGATCCTCGAGAACGTCAGCCTGGCAGGGGCAAGGCTCGAGGGAGCGATCTTCCCTCCGGGGGCGCTCGAGGGAGTTCGGTTCCGAGGCGCGAAACTGACCCGCATCGACCTCAGCGGGCGGGACCTCTCCGGGACCGACTTCAGCGACGCTACACTGAGTCGCTGCGACCTGAGCGACACGAATCTCGATGGCGCCGACTTCACCGGCGCGGTGCTCCGCTCCGCGACGTTGTCCCGAGCATCCCTCGTCGGAGCGAAACTCGACCGTTGCGACCTGTCGGGGGCCGGGCTCCAGGAAACGAAGATCGTGGGAGCCAGCCTCCGCGAGACCCACCTCGAACAGGCGAACCTGTTCCACGCAGAGATCCGCGATTCGCAGATCGAGAAGGTGTCCGCCGCGGGTGTGCACCTGGCGAGGGCCCGGATCGTAGGCTGCGTGCTCGACGATGTCACTCTCGAGAGCGCGGACCTCTCCTCCGCCGAGATCATCGGGAGCGACCTGCGCGACTGCCGCTTCACGATGGCGACCTTCGAAGAGACCCAATTGGTAGGAAACCGCTACCGAGGAACCTCTTTCCGCCGTGCGATCCTGAACGGGGTGAAGCTCACCGATGCCGACCTCCGCCACTCCGACCTGCACCGTGCGCACATGCGCGGAGTGACCTTCGAACGGGTGCTGCTGACCGGTTCGAACCTGGAAGAGGCGGATCTGAGGGAGGCGTCTCTCACCGACGTCGACCTGGCCGATGCACGTCTCGCCGGGACCCGGTTCGACGGTGCGAAGTTCGAGCGGGTCGACCTGAGCGGATCACTGATCAGAGGTGCGAGCTTCCAATCGACGACCCTTTCCGGGGTCCGCCTGGTCGGCCTCGACTCCGCGGAGATCGCGACCTGTCCCGGTCTCACTCCTGAGATCGTCGCGCAGTTCTCGGCCGAGGCGGCACCTCCGCCGGCCGGGGCGGTCGCGGGGGTCTCGCCGGGGGATCGGATCCAAGAGCTCCGCCTCGAACTGCGCGAGCCGTACCCTCGGCCCGGTGCTCTCGCCGCTCTCCTGCTCGAGCTCGAAGACCTCCTCGCGGTGGTCGGCGAGATCCTCGTCGGGGAGTCGGTGCCGATGAGCGGGGTTCAAATCCGAGAGATCACCTACGGGGAGCAGACCGTGGTGGTGCTCGTCCCTCTGCACGACTCCAGAGCCAGAGGAGAGGACACACTTCGAGTGGTCGCCGGGGTGGCCGAGTCGATCGGAGGAGACGACGAGGTCGATCCTCAGGATGAGGTCCTCGCGTTCATCGACGAGTGTCTCCCCGGTCTCGCGAGCCGAGCGCGTCGGAACCTGGTGCGGGTTGCGCTGCCGTTCCTCGAACACCTCCGGCCGATCACGGTCGCGTAGCCCCTCCCGAGTTTGACGCTCTTCGAGCCGCCAGGGTATTCTCAAGGAGCACACCTCCTCGTCGATCGGCGGGGTCCTTCCTCTTCCTATGGGTCTGATCGTCACCGAACTCGTAGCTCTCGCACTCACCGCGTCGAGACCGTCCCCGGGACGGTGGGAACTGCCGGCGAAGTGAACGACGGAACGTCCGCTCCCCGTGGAGCGTGCGAGGGGAGAGGGACTTTGGAGACACTGCTGTTTCAGCCCCCGCTGCTCGGGGAGAGCCGCGCGATCGACGACCTGCGCGATTTCATCATCGCGGTGAGTCTGCGCGAAGATCCCGTGCTGCTCACGGGTCCGGCGGGGACGGGCAAGTCTCTCGCCGCAGGGAAGATCCACGCCATCGGACCCAACGCCCCTTCCCCCTGCCGCCGATTCCATGCCGGGGAACTCGATGTCGCTCGGGTCGAGGAGATCTTCTCTTCCGGGGGATCGGGAAGCCTCTTCGTCCGCGACGCCGATCAGCTCTCTGCGGAGATGATCGCGCGACTGACCGATCCTGCCCGTCGGGAGGATGGATCCCCCCGGGTCATCCTGGGTTCGCGTCTCGCTCCCGAGGATCTCGGGTGGGAGGGCGCTCGCGCCGCCGGGTTCGACCCGACTTCGGACTGCCCGCACCGAGCGATCCCGCCGCTCCGGGAGCGAGTCGAGGACATACCGCTGATCTCTCGTTATCAATTCTGGCTGCACACGCTACCCGATCGGTTCGAGGCGCAATGGGCCGCGTTCGAGGCGGGCTTCCTCCCTTGTCTGCTGCGTCACGACTGGCCGGGAAACGTCGCGGAATTGATCTCGGTCGTCGTGGATCGCTGTGGAGGAGATACCGGGATCCCGCGCCGCTGGGCCGGAGAGCAGGGGCGGTTCACCGCTCAGGAGGAGTTCATCCGGAGCGAGTTCGAAGCGGCCTTCGAAGCGCTCAGGGCCGGGCTCGTCAGCGGACAGTTCGATGGAGAAGAGTGGCTGCTCCCGCGACCTCTTCGAAATCCGGGAGAGTGCGATGCAGACTGAGCCGAACCCATCATCGCTGCGCGTACTCGTCGCCGAGGACGAACCCTCCGCGCGTGACCTGATCTCCGCGGTGTTCGACGCCGGCGGTTGGCGCACCCCGGAGACGGCGGAGAACGGTCTCGAGGCGCTCGATCGCCTCGGGGAGAACCACTACGACATCCTCGTCACCGATCTGAACATGCCGAGGCTCGGCGGCGAGGAGCTCGTCCGGAAGGCTCTCATCCAGCACCCCGACCTGACCGTGATCGTGCTGACCGGCAACGGATCGATCCCGAAAGCGGTCGACCTGCTCCGCGACGGAGTCTTCGATTTCCTGACCAAGCCGTTCTCGGTCGACGAGCTCCTGACCAGCCTCGATCGCGCGCGCGAGCGCGTGCTGCACATGTCCGAGTACCGCGGCATGCGCGAGGTGCTCGGGGTGCTGCTCAAGGCCCTCGAGAGCAAGGACCCCTATCTCCAGGGGCACAGCGAACGGGTCGCCCGCTTCGCACTCGAACTGGGGAAGAAGTGCGGACTGGATCGCAGTCGACTCGAATTCCTCGGTTACGCCGCGCTGATGCACGACATCGGGAAGATCGGGATCCGGGAGGAGCTCCTGACGAGGGAGACTCCGCTCACCGATGACGAGTTCGACGAGGTGAAGACCCATCCGATCCTCTCCCGCGACATCCTGAGTCCGGTCACCTACCTCTGGTCCTGCCTCCCCGCGGTCCTCCATCACCACGAGCGCTACGAGGGTGGGGGCTACCCGAGTGGCATCGCGGGCGAGGCGATCCCGCTCGAGGCGAGGATCATCGCGGTCGTCGACGCCTACGATGCGATGACGAGCAATCGCTCCTACCGCCGGGCGCTCGATCCGCAAGAGGCGCTCCGCCGGATCGAGATTGGGGCGGGGACTCAGTTCGACCCGCGCGTCGCGAAGGCATTCCTCGAACACCAAGCGGAGATCGTCCGAACCGATGAGACCCGCGGGGGGGGGCGGCTGTGAGCCCACTCGCCATCGTCATCGTCCGGGACCCCCGGATCCGTGAGGAGCTCGGCCAGGCGCTCCACCGCCGCGGCTTCACCATTCGCTCCGCGCACCAGGGCGAGGGGTGGGCGAGTCTGCTCGAAGACGGGCGGCCGCGTGTCCTCCTCGTCGGGGACGACCTCGCGGACGCCGATCCCGCCCTCCTCCTCGAACGCGCCGGCAAGCGCGACGTGAAGATCACCCGTGCGCTCGTCCACATCGATGCGGGTGAGCCCCCGCGAGCGCTCCCGCCGGGAGTGGACCCCCTCGTGGGGGTCGAGGCGATCGCGGATTGGGCGGAGAAGGGCAAGGAGTCGCCGCGGATTCCGGAGCGCGGAGTCCGCGAGGTGTTCAACGAAGGGGGAGCGGTCGACCCGCTCGTCCCCGGCCGTCACCCCGCGATGCTCCGGATGCTCCAGACGATCGATGCCGTCTCGACGACCGATACGACGGTCTTGATCGAAGGGGAGAGCGGCACCGGTAAGGACCTGGTGGCGCGACTGATCCATCAACGCAATCCGCGCCGCGATGGACCGTGGATCCCGGTCAACTGCGGCGCGATCCCACCGAGTCTGATGGAGAGCGAGCTGTTCGGTCACACGAAGGGGTCGTTCACCGGTGCGAGCGACGACAAGATCGGCCTCTGCGTCGCGGCTGACGGCGGCACCTTGTTCCTCGACGAGATCGGCGAACTTCCGCTCGAGATGCAGGTGAAGCTGCTCAGGGTGCTCCAGACCGGCACCGTGCGGCCCGTGGGGGGGAGCGATCAGCGCGCCGATTTCAGAGTGGTGGCCGCGACCAACCGCGATCTGAAGAGCGAAGTACAAGCGGGGCGCTTCCGGCTCGACCTGTACTACCGGGTCAACGTGATCGCGGTCGAGCTCCCGCCACTGCGCGAACGGACTGCGGACATCCCGTCGCTTTGCCAGCGGATCGTCACGCGGCTCGCCAGCCGAGGACTCCCCGCCACGCAACTCTCCACCGAAGTGCTCGACGTCTTGGCGGGCCACTCCTGGCCCGGGAACATCCGAGAGCTCGAGAACGTGGTCGAGCGACTCCTCCTCTTGTATCCGGATGGCGACGCACCCGAGGACGAGGTCCGGCGACAGCTCCAGGACCTGGCGCTCCCGAACCGCGGAGAATCCGGGGATTCGGCGGGCGGGACCACTCCTCCCTACCCGGTCGGCACTTCACTCAAGGACCTCCAAGACGCCCACATCGACCGCGTCCTCCGCCACTACGGGGGGAACAAGACCCTCGCGGCAAGAGCGCTCGGCGTGAACGTGAAGACGGTCTACAACCGAGTGAAGCGAAGAGAGTTGGCATAGCCGGCCTCCGATGAGGCACCGCCTGCTGCGTTGCGGGGCCGAGGCCGATCCTCAACGGGGCGAGGGCCCCGCCTACGATCGGCCTCGACCCCGCGCCTTTCGGGAAATCGGGTGATCGGGTGATGGGACTGGCTCGCCGAGGGTGATGCCTGTCCCGGACGCTCGCCGGTACTCCGGATGGTCCCGCACGACTGCCTTGTTGAATAGGGGTGGATCAGCGAGCGAACGTCCGGGACAGAAGCTATGTAGAGCGCCGAGAGACTGGGCTAAAAACGTTTCCCTACCTCCTTGAAGAGAAAGGGAGAACCAATGACCAGTCCCTCGACATCGGCTCAAGCTACCACGACGGTTCCGGTGCTGTACAT
>JAQBGV010000111.1:0-31853 GCA_032128395.1 Planctomycetota bacterium
CGCCGAGTTCCTTGGCGAGGGGCAGCACCCTTCGGATCTCCTCCTGGCTCAGGCGGTAGGCACTGGAGTACGAGATTTCCTTCGACACCACCGCAGGGACGAGGAGCACGGTCGAGGCGTCGTAGCGTTTGGCATCTCTCAGCGCCGTTTCGAGCCCCTCGCGACCCTCTTTTCGCACCGCGGCATCGGGGTGAGAGAGCGGCTTGCCCCAGTGGATGGAATCGACCACACCGGGAATCTCCAGACCGGTCGCCGCCTTCGCGGCCAACACCTCATCCGGTTGGAGTCCACTCGGAGAATCGAGCTCGACCCCGTCGAAACCGAGATCGCGGAGCAGGGTGAACTTCTCGAGGATGGTTTCCCCCTCCTTCACCATCCCAATCTTGACCGCCTTGCGGATATTGCGACTCCCGAGGGGGGAAGCGGCTTCCCCTCGCGTCACCAGCCACGGCGCAGCGGCCGCCGCGCCCGCGACTCCGAGGAAGGTTCTGCGGTCGATCTCAGCCACGTCAGCTCACCCTCGCCTGACCGGGGATCGGCACCGGATGCACCGGGAGCGATCCCCATGCCCACTCCTCGGCGGCCGGCATCAGCCGCTCCTCCGACTCCAGCGCCTGCTGCCACGTCACCGTCTGCCCGGTGTAGGCCGCCATTCGACCCATGATCGCGCACAAGGTCGAGTGCGCCATCCACTCGCCGTCGTTCATCAGCTTCCCGGAGCGGATCGAGGCGAAGAATTCGTCGTGCTCCTGCTGGTACATGTCGTTCGACTTGCCTTCGAACTTCCACGGATCGGAACCGGAGATCTCGTGACGGTCCCAGTTCATGTAGATCGAACCCGTGGCGCCGATGAACAGATCGCTGTTGTCGTTGGCACAGTTCGGGATCTGCCGCGACTGATGGAATCCGCGCACGCCGGAAGGGAACTCGTACGTCAGGCCGAAGTGGTCGTAGATATTGCCGGAGGAATCCCCCTCCCGGGCGATTCGCCCGCCGACCCCGGTCACCTTCTCGGGGAGCTCACCCGCCGCCCACATCATCTTGTCGAGCGAGTGCACCGCCTGTTCGACGAGGTGGTCCCCCGACAGATGATCGAAGTGCTGCCAGTTGCGCAGCTGGAACTCCCAGTCGCTCCACCCATCCTTGCGGTCGTGCCGCTGCAGCGGCCCCGTGTTGTAGGTGGTGTAGATCGCGCGGAGATCACCGATCCGTCCGGCGCGCAGCTCGGCGATCGTCGCGCGTTTCGCGGTGTGGTATCGCCAACAGAATCCCGAGACCAACGAGAGCTGCTTCTCGCTCGCGAGGCGCGCGCTCTCGAGCACGGACCGCACCCCCGGGGCATCGACCGCCATCGGCTTCTCGCAGAAAACGTGCTTTCCAGCCTGGAGCGAGGCGGCGAGATGCCACGGTCGGAAACCGGGTGGAGTCGCGAGCAGGACGACGTCGACCCCGCAGCCGAGCAGACGCTGGTACGCGTCGAAGCCGACGAAACGGCGTTCTTCTGGAACCAGACAGCGTGGATGGATCGCCCGATCGGGCTTCGCCACCCTCTCACCGTCCTCGTCGACGAGCTCCTCTTCCTCCGGCCAGAGTTCGTCGCTGATGTTCTTCATGCTGCGCTCGATCCGGGGCGCGAAGACGTCGGCCATCGCGTAGAGGACCGTGCCCTTGTCCGCCATCAGCGCTTGGGTCGCAGCCCCCATGCCTCGTCCACCGCACCCGATCAGTCCGACCTTGAGGACCCGAGGCTCCTCGGCGGATCCGAAGAGGGGCGCCCCGAACGGTGCCGTCACCAGCGGTAGAGCGGCGAGTGCCGCCGAAGTGTGGACGAACTCTCGGCGGGTGAATCCGCGCTCCTGGCCATCGCTCATCGGTTCTCCTCCCGGGCGGGTTTCGCGTCGCCCTCCGTCGCGGGGGGCGCCCCGCCGGACCCATCGCTGTCCTTCCCCTGCTCGACCGTGGGGAAAGAACGCACCACCCGCAGCCCGGCGAACGGGGCGTCCGAGAGCCACCAGCGGCTCTTCGGGATCTGCGGATCACTCATTTGCCAACTCTTCTCAGGTCGGTCGATCGACTCGGTCGTCACCTCGTCGGCGGTTCCCTGGAAATTGCCCCCGCAGAGCACCGGACGACGTTGCCCATCTTCGCCGACCTCGACGCACCACTCTCCGGCGTTGCCGTGCACATCGTGGAGTCCCCATGCGTTCGCATGCTTCTCCCCGACGGCGTGCGTCGTCCAGTCCGCGTTCTCGTCGTACCATGAATATTCACCGAGCTGCTTCGGATCATCGCCAAAACACCAGCGCCCCGAGCTCCCGGCCGCGGCGGCGTGTCTCCACTCATCGACGATCGGCAGACGGTACTCCCGGCCAGTCTTCGCGGTCAGCCAGCGGCAGAACTCCCGAGCACTCCGGAAACTCGCACTGATCACCGGGTAGTCCTCGTGCCCGAACCCGCGATCCGGCGGGATGTATGGCTTGCTCGGCCGACTGTACGCATCGACCGAGTCCCCCTCGCGGTCCCGCGACCCGTCGATCCCGAAGATGAACGGGTCGAACAGGTCCCAGGTGATCTCCCGGTCGCTGATAAAGTATCCCGGCTTTCCCTCGCGGGGAGGGATCGGCACCATGCGGAACGAGACCTTCGTACCGGGGAGGGTCTCGACGTAGAACTCGGGGATCGGGTCGGGCGCAGTGACGGGTGGGGAGTCCTCGCTGCCGAGTACGACGAACGCCCCGGCGAGGACCAGGCCGAGAATGATCGCGAGCGCGATGCCGCGAATTTCGAATCGGGACGAGAGGCGCACTTTGGCGAACTCCACTTCGTCGAACTCCACTTCGTCGAACTCCGCTTCGTCGAACTCAAGAGCGAACTCTGCCCAGGGAGAGCGCAGCGCCGTCGACCCGGGGATCGCGCTCGCAGCGCCGCTCTGCGTCGTGATCGCGTTCCTCGCGCTCTTCTCGGGTTCGAACCGTACCGCGAGTTCCCCGGACGAGACCTCCGTCCCGGGGCGGCATGAGTATAGCCGGGGGGCGATGGGGGTACAGGCCCGGATCATCGTCTGTGCGACCGACGAGGGCGCTGCGGACATCGCCGTCGCCGCCGCGTTCGACCGGATCGCCACCCTCGAGCGAGCCTGGAGCGACTACGACGAATCGAGCGAACTGCGCCTGCTCGAGAGCTCCGCCCGACCCGGGGAGTGGAGGGAGGTGTCCCCCGACCTCTCTCTCGCCCTCGTGCTCTCCCTGCGGATGGCCACCGAGACCAGTGGCGCTTTCGATCCGACCGTCGGAGCGCTGACGCGTCTCTGGCGCGAAACACGGGCATCGGGGGTGCCGTCGGATCCGTCGGACCTCACGGCGGCCCGTGCTCGCGTCGGCATCGTGCACTTGGAGGTGGACCCTGGGCGATCGCGAGTTCGATTCCGCAGCCCGGGGGTCGCGCTCGATCTCGGTGGGATCGGCAAGGGGCTCGCGGCGGACGAGGCGCTCGCGGTGCTCGCGGGGCACGGATTTCCGAGCGCACTGGTCGAGATCGGCGGAGACCTGGCGCTCGGTACCGCTCCACCCGGCCGGCTCGGTTGGCGGATCGGGATCGGTGATCCGGGGCGGGGAGAGACCGAGACGCTCGAGCTCGCCGAATGCGGGGTCGCAACCAGCGGCGACGCGGAACTCTTCGTCGTCATCGAGGGGGTGCGTCACTCGCACATCATCGACTCGCGCCGCGGAGAGGCCGTCGTCGGCGCGGGCGAGATCACCGTCGTCGCGCCGACCTGCGGAGAGGCGGATGCGTGGGCGACGGCGCTGTCGGTAGATCTCGGATTGCGCTCTCGAATCGAAGGACGCGAGGGATACTGGGTGGGGGTTGGCTCGCCGTAGTCGTCTTCCAGGATCCTCGCCTGGGGACTCCCATGGTAGGTTGTGCTTGCGGACCCCGCGGATGATTGTAGGTTGTGCTCGCGGACCGACCGGATGATTGTAGGTTGTGCTTGCGGACCGAGCGGATGATTGTAGGTTGTGCTTGCGGACCCAGCGGATGATGGGACTGGCTCGGCGCTTCGCGCTGATGCCTGTCCCGGACGCCCGCCTGCTGATCTTCCGCTCTCCGACTCTTCCGCTCTCCGACTCTTCCGCTCTCCGACGACGCCATCGTCCGGGACAGGCATCACGGCGGAGCCGCGAGCCAGTCCCACCCACCTTCGCGCTCCGCTCTGAGGCATCCCTCCTACGGACGGGGCGGGAAGGTCGCACAGGGCAACGTCGAAGCTGGATCGGGTCCGCAGTCCGGGTACGGCGCCGGCCGTCCCCCGAAGAGCAGGGTCGTCTGAACCCGGAACCCATCCGCGACGTCGAACCCCACGTCCGCATTCGCGTCGCCGCGCACGAACCGCGCTACGGACAGGGCGCGTACTCCACGCACGACAGCGGCGAAGCCGGGTCCGGTCCGCACCCCGGGTACGGCGCCGAGGGTGGGGGGCCACCCGCGAACAGGTGCGTGAGGATCCAGACCCCGTCGGCGACATCGATCGCAGTGTCCGTGTTCGCGTCCAACGGCAGCTGGCACGCCACCGGGATCCCGCCGAAGATGTAGTCGAACACCCGGATCGGATCCGCGAGGTCAACGGTGCCATCCGCGTTCGCGTCACCGCGGACGAACGGGATCGTGTCGCATTCGTTCGGGATGCCGTCCCCGTCGGCGTCGAAACTCGAACCGGACGCGAGGTCGCACGCGTCGGCGACGCCGTTGCCGTTGCAGTCGTCCCCGGCGATCGGGTTACACGCATCGAGCACACCATCGAGGTCGCAGTCCGTCCCGGTGCCGAACGCAATTTGGCAAGGGTCGGGTACGCCGTCTCCATCGCAGTCGTCGACCGCCCCGGACGCGATCTGACACCCGTCCGGGATGCCGTCCAAGTCGCAGTCCGTTTCGGTCCCCGCCAGAATCTCGCAGGAGTCCGCCGCTCCGTCGCCATCGCAGTCGGCCTGACACTCATCGAGGAGACCGTTCTCGTCGCAGTCCGGCGCGCCGGAGGCGATCTCATCGATGTCGAGCGTGCCGTTCCCGTTGCAGTCGAGCACGGAATCTCCGGGGCCATCGACCGCAACCGTGAGACTCGCGGGGGTCCCGGACTCGAAGAGCCCGATCGTCATCGTCGATGGACCGGGGGGCGCGGCCGCCACGAAACGGTAGTTGTAGATCGAACCCCACCGAAGCGCGTTCGCGTCGGGGTTCTGGGCCGCGGTCTCGGTCGACCACGCGGCCGTCCCCGTCGCGTTCGACATCGCCCAGTCGACGCTGCTGAAGGGATCACCGGAGTGGTACTGGGCGTCGTGGAACCCGAGGTTCATCGCGACCACTCCCGGGGGGAGAGGGATCTCGACGCTCTGCGCGGCACGGGTCGAGTTCATGTTGTAGAGCGCGTACTCGTACCCGTAGAGGCCGGTCGATCCGATCGGGGTCACCTTCGAACCGAGGATGAAAAGCCCCCCAGCGCCGTCCGGAATGTCGACCAGGCTCACCGACGGATCCGCATCCTGCCACGCCTGGATCCCCGGTTGTTGCCGCTGCGTCGGTCCGGCGAAGCTGATCGAGAAACTCGTCGGGTCCGGTGAGATCGAGATCGGTCGATAGCTCGCATTGTTGTGAGCGTTCCCGGCGACGGCGTCGTCGGGGGTGATGTACTGAACCTCGGCGAAGTAGAGCGCGCCGCTGTTCAATGCCGGATCGAGATCGGGGCCGTGAACTTTGAGGCGACGCCAGGTGAGATTCTGGATCACCGGTTGGATGATCGGCGGATAGATGAACGTCCCGTTCGCGGGGTCGATCACCTCGGAACGCGGCCCGAGGCCACCCTGGTTGCCATTGGTCGAGGCTGTGTAGGGATCGGAGCAGCCGATTCCGAGCCGGTTGAAGGCCCCCGAAGGAGTGCAGCCGCAGCCACAAGCGTTCTGTTGCAGGGCCCCGAAGCCGTGCTTCAGCCAGCTCATCCCGATCTGTTCGAATCGGCCATCCCTCAGTCGGTACATGTTCTGCGCGATGACCGGGTGGTCATTCGTGCTCGCGATCCAGTCGAGCAACCCCGTGCCGATATTGCAGCACACGGTGCCGAGCGAGTATGCGTAGTACCCCCCCGCACTGCCGTAGCTGATGGGCGAGGTCAGATCCCCGACGACCGCGTCCGGGCCCATTCCGCCCATTCCCCCCCCGGGATCGCACTGGGCGGACGAGACCCCGCACCACGCGACGATCACCAGGGCGAAAAAACTACTGCGTACGATCATGGCGGGCTCCTTCTGCTGCGATCTCACCGCCGGAAGAATAGGCCAAAGGAGGAGATTGTCGAGGTCATCCCCCGACTGCGAGTGGGGACTGGCTCGCGATGCTGCGAGCCAGTCCTCACTTCACACGACAGAAATCGCTACGGACAAGTGGGGAACACGTCGCAGCCGAGCCCGGGCGTCACCGGGTCCGGTCCGCACCCCGGATAGGGCGCAGAGGGTGCGCTCCCGCCGGAGAACAGGCCGTCGAGGAGCGAAACCGCGTCCGCGAGGTCGACCCCACCATCGGCGTTCGCATCGAGCGCCGCGAGACAGGAGACCGGTACCGCACTGAACAGGTACTCGAGTTCGCGCACCGGGTCGCTGATGTCGATGCCACCGTCCGTGTTGGCATCCCCGCGGATGAATTGGCTTCCGCCTCCTCCGCACTCGTCGGGAACTCCGTCACCGTCGGCGTCGGTGCTGGTACCGGAGGCGATGTCGCACTCGTCGAGCACGCCGTTCCCGTTGCAGTCCCCCGCGGTGAGAATCTCGCAAGCGTCGTGGATTCCGTTCCCGTTGCAGTCCGGAATCCCGGCGCCCGAGATCCCCACGAAGAGCGTCCACTCGTGGAGCAGCCCCTGGTCGCCGCCGAGCAGGTCGTCCACGGTCAAGGTCCAGGTGCCGACCGCGGTGTCCCCGTCGAATGCCGAGAGCGGCTGCGATGGGCTGATCGTCCCCGCCCCACCGTCGTCGTCGTAGGTGACCTGGAGATTGTCCGTGCTGCCCCCCGACTGATTGTGGACGCGAACCGTCACTCCGTTCGGAGACAGCAGGTCGAGGGTCAGATCCCCGATGAACGTATGGGTGATATCGACCGCGAGGTCGATGTCATCGACCAGCCCCGCCTGTCCGACCGTCGTCGTCGAGACGACCGGGGGCAAGTTGTCGATGATCGTCGGCGGCGGATTGAGCACGGTCTGGAACGCGAAGATCCCGGTCGTCTCGCAGACATCGAGGATTCCGTTCGCGTCACAATCACCGGCTCCCGCTGCGATCTGACAAGAGTCGATCTCGCCGTTGCCGTCGCAATCGCTCTCGAGCCCGAGGTCGATCTCGCAGAGATCCGCGAGCCCATCCCCATCGCAATCGGTGAGGACGCCAGTCGCGAGCTGGCAGGCGTCGAGGACGCCGTCCTGATCGCAGTCGGTGCCGGTCCCTTGGGCGATCTGACAGAGATCGGGCACCCCGTTCTGATCGCAGTCCTCGATCGTTCCTGCCGCAATCTGGCAGGAGTCGGGGACCAGGTCGCCGTCGCAGTCGAAGTCGGTGCCGGCGAGGATCTCGCACGAGTCGGCGGCTCCGTCGCTGTCGCAGTCGTCCTGACACTCATCGAGGAGGCCGTTGCCGTCGCAATCCGGTGCGCCGGCCGCGATCTCTTCGATGTCCAGGGTCCCGTTCTGGTTGCAGTCGAGGGTCGACGCGGTCGGCCCCACGATCAAGGTCGAGAGCACGGCAGGGATCCCCGACTCGAACAGACCGATCGTCAGGTTCGCGGGTCCTGGGGGGGAGTTCGCCACGAATCGGAAGTTGTAGAGGGTCCCCCACCGCAGCGCGTTGGCATCGGGATTCGCCACCGCGGTGTCGGTCGACCACTCGATCGTGCCCCCCGCGGTCACGACCGGCCAATCGGTCCCGTCGTACGGTTCGTTCGAGTGGTACTCGACGTCGTGGAATTCGATGTCCGAGGCGATCACCCCGGTGGGGAGCGGCAGCTCGAAGCTGCGGGCCGCTCGGGTCGAGTTCATGTTGTAGAGGGCGTACTCGTAGGCGTAGAGGCCGGTCGCCCCGACTGGCGTGACGGTGTAGCCGATGACGAAGAGCCCGTTCTCACCGTCGGTCAAGTTGATGAGGGTCACAGAGGGATCGCTGTCCTGCCACGCCTGGATCCCCTGCAGCTGGCGCTGCGTCGGACCGGTGTAGCTGATCGCGTGGTTCGAGGTGCTCGTCGAGACCGAGACCGCGCGGTAGCTCGCGTTGTTGTGGGCGTTCCCCGAAATGGCATCGTCGGGGGTGACGTAGTGTCCCTCGACGAAGTAGAGCGCACCGGGGTACTGAGCGGCGTCGAGATCATCCCCGTGGACGCGCAACCGCCGCCACGTGAGATCGAGGTTCGTTGGCTGCAGGATCGGCGGATAGAGGAACCCACCGTGCGCCGGATCGATGACCTCGGAGCGGGGGCCGAGGCTCCCCTGACTGCCGTTCAGCCCCGCGCCGTACGGGTCGGAGCAACCGACTCCGAGCCGCGCCCCGGTTCCCGAAGAGGTACAACCGCAGCCACAGGAGTTGCCTTGTAGCGCGGTGAACCCGTGTTTCAACCAGCTCATGCCGATGTGCTCGAAGCGTCCATCGTGGAGCCGGTACATGTTCTGAGCGATCACCGGGTGGTTCGGATTGCTTGCGATCCAGTCCAGTTCGCCGGTTCCGATGTTGCAACTCGTGGTGCCGAGCGAATACGCGTAGTACCCACCGGCGTTCCCGTAGCTGTTCGGGGTCGTGAGTTCGCCGACGATGACGTCCGGCCCCGTTCCCCCGAGTCCGTTGCCGGGATCGCACTGCGCCGATGCCGCGCCGTGAAGCGTGATGGCGACCGCTAGCGCCAGCACCCCGCTCGAGATGTTCCTCGCCCGATGCACTCCGCTCTCCTCTCCGCCCCCCTGGTTGGATTCGATCGACCGTGTTCGTGAGCGTGCGATGCGAGCCCCTCGTTGGGGTGAATCGCGCTGGGAGCCAGGCCCCTCAAAATTTTCAGACCAGGGGCGTCTGGCCCGGCACCGGGACCGCATCGACGAGATGCTCCCCGAAACGCCAGTTCTGGGGAGTGAGGTCGAGATCCGAGGACATCGCGAAGTCCCAGGTGACCGCTTTCCCGGTATAGGCGGACATTCGGCCCATGATCGCAGTCAGCGTACTCTCGGCGATGCGGCGCCCCTCGTTGAGGGGCTTGCCGGCCCGGATGCTCGCGATCAGGTCGGTGTGCTCTTGGACGTATGGATCCTGCTGCTCGCCCTTGTAGCGCCACGTCGACTCACCTCGGATGGTACCACCGGGATCGCAGGTCCCCAGTGTCCCGACGAGATGTTCGCCGACCCGCCCCGCGCAGCCGTCGATCTGACGGGATTGGCTGATCACCCGGACTCCGCCCTCGTATTCGTACTCGATCGCGAAGTGGTCGAAGATGTTGCCGTACTTCGCTTGGGTCCGGACCTGCCGCCCTCCCATCCCCATCGCTTTCTGGGGTGGGCCACCGAAGGCCCAGTTCATCACGTCGAGGTTGTGCACGTGCTGCTCGACGATGTGGTCCCCCGAGGTCCACGTGAAGTAGAGCCAGTTCCTGATCTGCCACTCGATGTCCGAGTAGTGCGGCTCCCGCTCGTGGACCCAGAGGCCTCCCTGGTTCCAGTAGCAGAATCCACCCGTCAATTCGCCGATCGCCCCGTCGCGGACCCGCGCCATCGTCTCGAGGTACGAACCTTGGTGACGTCGTTGTGTCCCGGAGACGATCGCGAGACCCTTCTGGCTCGCCAATTCGCTCGCGGCGATCACCTGACGCACTCCGGTCGGATCGACCGCGACCGGCTTCTCCATGAAGACGTGCTTGCCGCTCCGGATCGCCGCTTCGAGGTGGATCGGTCGAAAGACCGGGGTCGTCGTCAAGAGCACCAGATCGACTTCATCGAGGGCGAGGACCTTTTGGTAGGCGTCGAACCCGAAGAAGCAGCGCTCGTCGGGAAGCTCCATCTTGCCGGGGATGTGTTTCTGCAGTTCCGCGCGGCTCCCCTTCAGCCGGTCCTCGAAGAGGTCGGCCATCGCGACCAGGGTGACCCCGTCCGCGGAGCTCACACAGTTGATCGCCGCACCGGTGCCGCGTCCGCCACAGCCGATCAGCGCGATGCGGATCGAGTCGCTCCCGGCGGCGTGGGCGCGGGGGAGCGATCCGAGGGGGCCGATCGCCGCCGCCGCCGACAGCGCTGCCGTGGTTCGCAAGAAATCGCGACGGCTCGGTTCACCCCTGGCAGTCGATTCGTTCGGCATCATCGCCTCCGTTCTCGGTTCAAGACTCACGGAGCGGCGCCTCTTCCTCGGAGTTCTCGGTGCCCCCGCCGGCCCGGCGAGGGCGCCACAGATCGAAGAGTACGCCGATCAGGATCAGCCCAGTCCCCCCGTTGTAGACTGCTCCGGCCCCGACGACCAGTCCCGTGGCGGCTGGGAGTTCTCGAGCGAGCCACCAACCGCCGATGTCCCCGAGCAGCCCGAGCCCGACCATCGCGATCGCGAAGGAGACCACCCGCCGCGGGAACGCGGTCCCCCAGGCGAGCGCAGAGACGATCAGGGAAAGAGACGCGAGGGAGAGCGCGTGGGCGTGGGTCGAGGCGGCGAGCACCGCGGCGGGGGTCGGCTCGATCCTCTGGGAGAACGCGAGGGTCTTCACGTCGTCGAAGTAGTCGAGCGGGATCCGTTCGCCGATCCCGTCCTGGGTCGTGGCCTTTCGCGAGTGGCACTCGAGGCAGTGGGCCGCGATCAGCTCGGCGGGAGCGAAGTCACCGAGATCGAGATCGTCGTACGACTCGACGACCCGATCGCTCCGGAGCCAGTCGGTCAGGATTCTGCGCGCCTCACCATCGAGCTGATCCGGGTGTCCAGCTTCGAGAGTGGTGAGGAGGAGGGACGGCCGGTCGAGGCCGTGGTACGCCCCTTCGAGGTCGTCGAGGGTCAGGCCCGGGCGCTCGTCTCGGTTCTGGTAGTGATCGTAGAGGTGGGAGAGAGAAGCGGCGATCCCCACGCCGAGCACGAGGACGAGCGCGCTGATCCCGATGCGCGCGCCAGCGGGGAGGTCCCGAAGCTGCAACACCCTACGCACCCTTCAGCAGTTCGGGCTCGACCGTCACCGTCGTTCCCGCGCGCACCGCGCGATCGGCGAGGATCCCCACCACCGTCGCGCGCAGCCCCTCCTCGACCGTGGTGACGACGGGGGTCCCCTCGGTGACGCTCTTCAGAAAATCGGCGACCGCGTAGTAGAGGGAGTCGTGCGGAAGCCCCACTCCATCCTGCAACTTTCCTTGCGCGGAGAGTTGCGTCGCGTCCGCGATCAACGTGATCCCTTCATCGTTGTGGAATCGCTGCCGGTTCGCGTAGACCTCCCACCCCTGGGTCGAAGCATCCGCCTCCTTGAACATCCACCCGTGGCTCCACGCTAGTTTGATCGCCGAATTGAGGCCGCAGAACACTTCGTACCGACCATCGTAGGAGTTGCCGAGGGTCGCTTGGTACTGGAGCGAGGTCCCCCCGTCGAAACGAAGAGTGACGTCGATCGTGTCCGCCACCGTTCGCCCGTCCGGCCAGGCGACGACTCCGCCACCTCCCGAGATCGAGATCGGGTACTGCCCGGTGTACCAGTGGAAGACATCGAACTGTTGCGTTCCCCACTCCCCCGCGAGACCGATCGAGACCTCGGGGTCGAGGGCCCAGTTGCGTTCCTTCTCCATCGACGAATCGGGGGAGGGACTACGGCCACTCGTCTTCTTGTTCCGCACCGCTCGCATCGAGACCAGTTTGCGGACGGCGTCGCTCTTGTAGAAGGTCCTGGCGAGGGAGTAGACGGGGTTCGATCGCGCTTGGAGCCCCACCTGGAAGACGCGGTCCGAATCGCGAGCGGCGATGGCGATCGCACGGGCATCCTCGATCGTGTGGGCGAGCGGCGCTTCGCAGTAGACGTGCTTCCCGGCGGAGAGTGCGGCGAGCGCGATCTCGCGGTGTCGATGGGTCGGGGTCGAGACGAAGATCGAGCCGACCTCGGGGGACTTCTCGAGCATCTCGTCGATACTCAAGTAGGTCGCGGAACCGGGGACGCGCCGTGCGCCGCTGCTGAGTCGAGAGGGATCGGGGTCACAGATTGCGGCGATCGTCACGCCGTCGATCTTCTGCAACTCGGAGATGATCGCCCGCCCTTGACGGCCGACCCCGACAACGGCGGTGGTGTGCTCCGCGAGGTGGGGAGCGCCGTACAGGGAGAGATCGGGAAGGAGGGCGAGGCCCGCGACGGTTCCGGCGGCGGTGACGATGAATTGGCGGCGGTCGGGGTCGGGCATGGGCGGGGCGCTCTCCCTGGGATGAGTGCGGTGCTTCGGGGAGAGGATCATACGCGAGGAGGGGAGGGTTGTGGACTGCAGGTCGGCGGCGTTGAGCACGCCGACTTCGGGCGGGAGTGATGGGCGCCGATGGATCGATTCCTCGGACGGGATGACTGTATCAACGGGCTGCTCGACCCTCACCCCCAGAACACCCCGGCCGCATCCCTCCTCCGCCGCACCACCCCATCCTCGGCTCCGACCAGGAAGCTCATCCCCGCCGGCGGCTCGAGTCCTCCATCCGCCCTCACCACCAACGCCGTCGCCCACGCATCGGCGACGGCAGCGGAGTCCGCGACCACCGCCGCCCAGGAACCCGTCGAGACCGGAGCTCCATCCGCGGGATCGATGACGTGGGAGAGCTCGTCCCCACCCTCCGGACCCTTCACCAGCCGCCCGCGCCCCGCGGACACCGCGAGCGCCGCATCGCAGAGCCGAACCCGTGGGAGCTTCCCCCCCCGATCGAGGGCGATCGGCCACCCTTCCGCATCCGGCGGGGCACCGATCGCGAGAACACTGCTCGTCCCACCGTGCAGAAATGCGCACGTCACACCGGACTCTCGGAGCGATTCCCCCGCGCGATCGATGGCGACCCCCTTCGCCACCGCACCGAGGTCGAGTTCGATCTCCGGCTCGAGGAATCGGACGGTTCCGGCGCGGGCGTCGAGCTCCACCGCCCCCATGCCGGGAGATGGTCGCCCGCAATTCTCCGATGGCGGCTCCCCGCGGAATCCCCATCCCCGCATCTTCGCGCCGACGGTCGGATCGAAAGCGCCCCCGGTCGCTTCCCATAGGGATCGTGCGAGGCGGAGCACCGCGAAAGTGTCGCCGTCGATCGCGACCGGCCTTCCCGCGGCGAGGCGATTGACGCGGGTCAGCAAGCTGCCGGGGTCGAACGCGCTCCAGCGACGGTGCAATTCCTCGATCTCATCGAAAGCGGCCTCCCCCGCCGCGCGCAGTGCGGCAGAGGAGGCCCCTCCGGAGAGAATCAGTTCGAATCGCGTTCCCATCGCGGCCAGGGCGAGGCGCTCCGAAGCGGGAGTCACGCGCCCGAGCCGGCTTTGCCGTTCGTGATCGGGGCGGCGCGCAACGTATCCGGATCGAACGAGAACGCGCTCCCTTCCCACATGCTGCGGGTGGCCAGATCGACGACGACCATCACCTGGGTCCCCAGCTCGACGTCCGCGAGCGGCTTCGTGCGAGTACGGATGCAGTGGAGCCAGTTCTTGCGGTGGGCGTGCTGATCGTTGCCGATGTCCGGGCAGGTGGCCGTCTCCTCATCGATTTCGTCGGCGAAGAGGCGTTCGGGGCGCATGACACAGTTGCCACCCCCGAGGTAGATGTTTCCCTTGTGGCCACGGATCAGCGTCTCGAGGCCGTTCTCGTTACAGGTCGAGCCGGCCACGATCATCGTGTGCCCCTTCTCGAACTGCACCTCGATGTTCACCTGGTCGTGGTTCTCCATCGCCTTGTCGATGTAGTGCCCACCGGTCGCGCACACCCTGGTCGGCCACCCCTGGTCGAGTGCCATCATCAGCGGCGTGATCTCGTGGACGAGCAGATCGCCGATGATGCCGGTCGAGTAGTCCTTGTACCGGCGCCAGCGCGCGTAGACGTTCGGATCCCAGGCACGTTTCCCCAGAGGTCCGCACCAGCGATCCCAGTCGAGGTTCACTCCCGGCTGCCAGTAATCCTTGATCTCGTAGTAGAGCCACTCCCCTTTTGCAGAGTTGCGGCAGTAGCTCGTCTGACTGAAGGTCGGTTTCCCGATCTTGCCCTCGGCGACCATCTTCTCGGCGGCCTGATACTTCGAGAGCTGCATCTTCTGCGTCCCGACCTGCAGCAAGACATCGGGGTTCGCCAGTTGGACCTCGCGCAGGCGAAGCGCATCCGGGAGGCGTAGCGTCATCGGCTTCTCGCAGTAGACGTCTTTGCCGGCGGCGAGGGCGTCCTCTGCCATCTTCGCGTGCCAGTGCTCGGGACTGGCGATCAGCACGCCGTGGATGTCGTCGCGGGCGAGCAGGTCGGTGTAGTCCAGGTACGCCGTGCAGCTTCCTGCTCCCTGCGCTTCGTCGCAGATCTTCTTCGCGTTCTCGCGCCGGCTCTGTTCGACCTCGGCGACGGCGACGATCTGGACCTTCTCCTCGCCCTTCTTCGCGAACTCGAGGAACGCTTGGATGTGTCCGGTGCCCATGCCGCCGGGGCCGATCACTCCGATCTTGACCATGCCGTCCGGTCCGACCGGGACGCGCGGCATCGATTGCGGGATCGGGAGCCCCCCCACTTCGACACTGCGGCGGGTGGAAGGAAATGCACAGCCGCCGAGGAAGGCCGCCCCCGCGGCTGCGGCGGTGGAGCGGAGTATGAAATCGCGTCGACTCGGGGCCGATTCCTGTCCTTGGTTCTCCTGCGAATGGTCTGGGGTCTTCTCCGTCATCGGGTCCACCGTCCCTTCCATCTCGATCGCACTACCTCGATCACAGCACTTCGATCACACCACTAGGTCAGCTCCGCACGAACCCGCTCGAGGAGACGTTTCGTCGCCAGGATTCCTTCGCGCTCGGAGAGCCCATCGCCTTCATACTCGATCCCCAGGTAGCCACGATACCCGGCCTCGAGCACGATCCCTAGCATCCGCCGATAGTCGGTCCGGATCTCGTTCCCCGAATCGTCGAACTCGTGCGACTTCGCGCTGACCGCCTTCGCGAACGGCATCAGCTCCTCGACCCCCCGGTAACGGTCGTACGACTTCCCGTTCCCGAGATCGAAATTGCCGAAGTCGGGAAGGGTCCCGCAGCGCGGGTGACCGACGGTGAGCATCACCTCGGAGAGCCAGGAGCCGTCGGATGAGTGTCCTCCGTGATTCTCGACGATCACGTTCAGGTCGAGGGCGTCCCCGAGTTCGGTCAAGCGCCGTAGCCCGTCCGCCGCGAGCCGGACCTGCTCGTCCCGCGATCCGCTACTCGCCGCGTTCACTCGGATCGAGTGGCAGCCGAGGGATTTTGCCGCGTGGAGCCACTTGCGGTGATTCTCGACCGCCTGCCCGCGGGCCGTCGCGTCAGGATCCCCGAGGTTCCCCTCGCCATCGCACATGATGAGCAGGCTCTTCACGCCGCAGTCGGCACCGGTCGCCCGGAGCGCGGCCAGATACTTCTCGTCGGTCACCTGCTCCTTGAAGAACGAGTTCACGTACTCGACGGCATCGAGACCGTAGTCATCGCGCGCGGCGCGAACGAATCCCGGAGTATCGAGTTCCCCCGCGCGGAGCGCTCGATGGAGCGACCACTGCGCGAGTGAAATCTTGAAGAGAGGCCCGGCGCCGCTCTGACGCGTCGCGGGCTCGCCCTCGGGTCGGGCACAACCTCCCGCCCCGAGCGCGGTTCCGATCGCGAGCGCGCCCTGCAGGAACCGGCGACGGTCGAGCGCTGGGGTTTCACTCATGCCGGGGCTCCTTCCACGGCGAGGGGCATCGCTTCGGGCGCGCGAGGGTGAAGACGGCCGCGGTAGAAGATCCCGAGGAGCGAGAGACAGGCGAGCGAGATCCACATCGGAACGGAGAAGAGTTTCGTGTAATCGATCGCTCCCCCTTCCGGGGTCGCCCACGCCGCCAACCAACCGGCGATCGGGCTCCCCACGATGATCCCGATGCCGACGATCACCAAGTTGAACAGGCTCTGGGCGCTCGCACGGACGTCCGAGGTCGTCTCCTCGTCGACGACCATGAAGGCGACGAAGATGAAGCAGCCGAAGCAGAAGCCGTGGAGGGCCACTCCCGAGAGCAATACCGTCATCGCAGGGAGGGGGATCACATCGACGTAGGCGAACAGTGCCATCCGCGCGGCGTACGCGAGGAGACCGACGGCGAGCAGCGTCTTCCTCGACACCCGCTTTCCGAAGAGCGCGATCGCCGCGAGGACCAGGATCTCGCACATCTGTCCGACCGTCATCAATCCGCCGCCGCCGACGCCGAAGATCGCCGTCGACCAACCGGGGGCCGTGAGTTGGCGCGCAGAGAGGAACTGATCGGTGTGGACGAAGTAGAGCTGGTGGACGCAACTCATCGGCACCGCGAGGAGGAACAGCACCAGCAGCGGCTGCCGCTTCACTTCGGCGAGAGCCTCGAAGGTCGCGTTCGACTCATTTCCCGGACTCGGCGGAGTCCGCGGGAGGAAGAAGCAGTAGATTCCCATCGCGAGCCCGAGGACCGCGCTCAATCGGAAGCAGTCCGCCCTCCCCGCCGCTTGGGAAGCGAGAAGCTTCGCACCCGAGAGATCCGCCGGGGAATGTTGCAGTTTGAGCCACTGACCGACGGCGATACCGACGACGATCCAACCGAGGGTTCCCCACAAGCGCACGCGTCCGAAATCCCGATCGCGATCGGGGATGTGGTGGAAGGCGAGCGAATTGGTCAGGGACAAGGTCGGCGCGTAGACCAGGCCGTACAGGAGAGAGAAGAGCAGGAATCCGGCAAAGGTGTCGATCGAGGCGAGGAACCAGATCAGACCCGCCCCGATCAGGTGACTGACCCCGAGAAATTTTTGCGTCGCGAAACGGCGATCCGCGAACTGCCCGGCGATGAACGGGCCGACGATCGCACCGACCGCGCCGGCGCTGAACATGTACCCGATCTTCTCGGCGGGGATCTTTCGATGGGTGTCGAGGAAGGTCCAGAGGAAGGGGAGCCAAGCCCCCCAGATCGCGTACTGGAGAAACATCATCAGCGACAGCCGCGCGTTCATCCCGAGTGGGAGCGGCGGCGCGCCAGTGGATGGCGTGCGGTCGGGACCGTCCATCGTCCTCCTGGTGGGTCGTTTCCGGAGAGCATCAGATCGGGGCCAGGCTAGCCCAAACTCCCTGACCTGACCAGGGTTAGGAGCTCTGGGGGGAGACGGGACGGCCGCTCACGAGGCTCGCCTGCTCGGCAGCGAGAATCCGCGTGACCGCCGCCGCCTCAGCCAGAGTCGCCGCCGGTTCGCCACCCGAGGCGATCGTCTCGATCAGGTGGCGGATCTCGCGGTCGTAGCCGTCCCCAGGCGGGAGCTCGGGGTGCGCCGTCCCTCCTTCGCGGTGCACACGGACACGCGGTTCGGCGCCGATGTCGAACTCGACGATGGCCTCCTCGAAAGCGGCGCGATAGGTCATGCGAAACGGAGTCGACGGATCCGGGAGCCAGCCCCCCTCCGCCTCGACCAGGGCAGGGCGATCATCGAAGTGGTACCGGGTCGAGACGTGTCGGGTCGACCCGGTACTCTCGACCGTGGTCGGGGTCCCGAAGACCCACGCGATGAAGTCGACATCGTGGATGTGCAGATCGACGAGCGCGTCGCCGGAGCGCCGCGGATCGAGGTAGAACTCGGGGGACCAGCTCGGCGGCGCGCCGGTGCGCAGGAGGGACAAGGTGGCGAGAGGACCGTACTCACCCCCGAGGATCGTCGCGCGCAACGAGTCCCACCCTGGCCAGAAACGCATGCACATCGCCGGCATGGCGATTCGCCCCGCGGCTCGCGCGGTTTCCGCCAGTGCCTCGATCGAGGAGACCTCGAGCGCGACCGGCTTCTCGATGAGGACGTGCTTGCCCGCACCGATCGCCTGCTCGGCCAGCTGGATGTGGGTGTCGGTCGGGGTGCAGATCACGACCAGATCGATCGCGTCGTCTCCGAAAAATGTCTCGAGAGTGTCCGGGACTCGGACCTCGGCGGGGTCGAAGAGCGGCTCATCCGCGGTGCTGGTGATGTTGCCCGCAACCCCGGCGTCGCCGCGACGGCGTTGCTCGCTCTGATCCCAGACCGCGATGGTTCGGCAGTCGACCCCGTCGCGCGCGGCGGATCGCAGGGCACGCAAGTGGACCCCGCCCATGAACCCGAGACCGATCACCCCCACTCCGACCGTCACGAGGGGACCTTCTGCCCCAGTTCGGCGAGGGTCTGCCGCACCAGCGCGACCGCAGTGCGCACATCGATCAACCGGTCCTCCCCCGCTTCTCGTTCGATGACCAGATCGACCTGCGGATCGAGCGCCGAGATGATCCCGAGGAATCGGCGCCAGTCGACCGCACCACCCCCCGCGACCACTTCGGTCCCCCACTCCCCCGCCTTGGTCGCCGGCAGCGCATCCTTGATGTGCACCTGGGCGATCCGCGGGGCGAGCGCGCGGACCGCATCGATCGGCTCCCCCATCCCGTACAAGATCATGTTCGCGGGGTCGAAATTCACGCCGACGTCGGGGCGGTCGAGCTCACGGAGCGCCGCCGTCAAGGTCGCCGCCGTCTCTTGCCCGGTCTCGAATGCGATCCGAACCCCCGCCGCGGCGAAGATGTCCACGACTTCCCGCAGGCGCTCGATCATCCGAGCGCGGAGCGGGTCGTCCGACTCGTGGGGGATGAATCCCGCATGGAACGTGACGAGGGGAAGCGACAGCTCGCGCGCGATGCGAGCGCACTCCTCCGCCCCGAGTCGGTTCGTGTCCCAGTGCTCATCGGGGCGCAGGCCCCCCGTCTCGCGGATCGCGGCGAGGGTCGAGTAGTCCTCGCCGCGGGTCGCCATCATGCCGCTGACCATCGCGATGCCAGCGTCTGCGAATTCTCGACGCGTCTCCTCGACCTCCCAGCCGTCCCGCAAGGGTCCGAGCGCGAGCTGAACCGCGGTGACCCCGGAGTTGCGCACCTTCTTCACGAGGTCCGCCGGACCTGATGGGGAGAGTGACCAGCTGCATACTGCGAGTCGCATCGGCTCGGATCCTCTGTTCTCGGGGGCGGGGGTCGGGGTGGGAGGAACGGCGACGATGCGCCAGGTACGCTCCCCCCACTCGTAGATCGCATTCTGCGAGAAGGACCGCGCGAGTTCCAGGACCTCGGCGAGCGGCGCACCCACCACCGCGAAGGATGGCTCGCGCCACCTCCCCACTCCATCGTGACCGACCGCGGTGAATCGTTTCCAGCGGCGACGGTCGATCTGCCTCGCGAGAGTATCCATTCGCTGACGATTCTCTGCCTCGTCGAGCACCTCCGAGCGGGGGTTGCAGGCGGTGATCACATGGCCGTGCGGACGCAGGGCGGAGGGGACCATGGGGGGATTCCGCCTCGCAACCGGAGGGAATACGAAACGCGCATCGCCGAGCTCGACCTCGATCCACGCCGCCTGGTAGGCCCGCCAGAGGTCGTTCTGGGCGTTCACGACCGTGGCTCGGGAGAGTCGACCGGCTCCCCGATCCCCTTCACGACCGCGTCGAACCCATCGTTCACCAGCGTCCCGCGAAAAGCCTCGAGCATCGCTGGCTCGCCGTGCACCAGCGAGACGCGGCGCGCTGCGGTCGCGTGCACCCACGCGCGCAGATCGTCCTGATCGCCGTGGGCGGAGAATCCGCCGATCGTATCGATCGACGCCCGCACCCTCGCACGTCGCCCGTAGATGCGGACCTCTTTCGCGCCATCGACCAACCGCCGACCGAGTCCGCCGTCCGCCTGGTACCCGACGATCACCACCGCAGTCCGCGGGTCGGGGAGGTGATGGGCGAGGTGGTGGAGGATGCGACCGCCCGTGCACATCCCGCTCCCGGCGATGATCACCGCCGGTCCATCGAGCGTGTTCAGCCGCTTCGAGTCCTGCGGTTTGCGGGTGAATGACAGCGCGGGGAACCGGAATGGGTTCGGGTCCGACGTCAGGCGCTCCGCTGCGGCCTCGTCGTAGAGGTGTCGGTGGCGCAAGAAGATCTCGGTCGCATCGATCGCGAGAGGGCTGTCGACGACGATCGGCGCTCCGGCAAGCTTGGTTTTCTCCCACAGGTCGAAGAGCACGAACAGGAGCTCCTGAGTTCGTTCGAGAGCGAAGCTCGGGATCAGCACTTTTCCGCCGGCGCGGACGGTCGAGAGGACCACCTCGCCGAGCTCTGCGATGCTCGCGCGCATGTCGCGGTGGTCACGGCCCCCGTAGGTCGACTCGCAGATCGCCAGGTCCGCGGCGGGTGGTGGGGTCGGATCGCGCACGATCGGTTTTCCCGGGTTCCCGATGTCGCCGGAGAAGACCCATCGGTGCCCGGGTCCATCATCGATCTCGAGGAGGATGCTCGCGGAGCCGAGGATGTGCCCCGCATCGATGAAGGAGAGACCGATCCCGGGGTGCACCTCGCCGCGCGGCCCATAGTCGCGGTTGTCGATGAACTGCCCGAGGGCGCGCTCGACATCTTTCTCCTCGAAGAGCGGGACCGGGGCGGGGCCGCGGCCACTCCGCCTCCTCCAATGCTCGAAGTCGTCGTGGGCGATCTTGGCGGCATCGAGCAGGACCACCTCGGCGAGGTCCTTGGTCGCTCGAGTCGCGTGGATCGGACCGCGAAACCCCTCCTTCACCAGCCGAGGGATCCGACCGCAGTGGTCGAGGTGCGCGTGACTGAGCATGACCGCGTCGATCTGTGCGGGATCGAAAGGGAACGGGGCGCGGTTCTTCCGCACCGAGTCGCGCCCCTGGAAGTACCCGCAGTCGAGGAGGAATCGCATCCCACGCGCCTCGACGAGATGGCAGGAGCCGGTGACCCCCCCCGCCGCGCCGAAGTGGCGGAGCCTCGGAGCCCCGACCTCTCCCCGCCCCGCTCCGCCGACGACGTGACGCGCCATCTCTCCTCCGCTCCGACGGCGGACCCCGGCCGCCGAGCGGAACACCCTACTCCGGGTGCCGCGGGCCAGGAAAGCCAGACCCGGGATGGGGAGTCTCGATTGCTGACTTGAAGTTGGCTCTGGAGTGGGCGGGAGCGACGGGCGACGGGGCGAGAGCGAAGAGCGCTCCCGAGATTCGCTGCTGGCGAGGACGACGGGATTCGAACCCGCAACCACCGGATCGACAGTCCGGAACTCTAACCAATTGAGCTACGTCCCCGGAAGCAGCGAATCTCCGGGAAATGGGGCGATAGGGTGGACAATCGCCCGCTCCCCCATCGGACTGCGAAGAATATCTCGGGGCCGGGATCTGTCAACCCGACGTGGCGGGGCTGCCTCGATCATCGGTCGAGCACTTCAGTCCGCCAACAACCCCACCAGGGCTTGGAGCATCCCCGAGTCGTAGATCCCCTCCTCCTTCCGAACCATCTCCTGGAGGACCTCGAAGGTGCCTCGGGGTTTCCCGCCGGTTCGGCCGGTCGATCTTCGATCGAAGGTGTCGACGATTCCGGCGAGGCGTACGGCCGGCGTCAGTCGGTCCTCCCTCAGCCCCCTCGGGAAACCGCTCCCGTCGATCCGCTCGTGGTGATTCAAGACTACGTCGCGGATCCCCGCGGTCAGCCACGGAGCTCGGGAGAGCATTCTCGCTCCCGCGAGCGGGTGCTCCTCGTAGCGGGCGCGTCGGATCGGATTCTCGGTCCGCGGGTCGGTGTCCTCTTCGTCCACGCCGAGGAGCCCGACGTCGTGGAGCAGGAGGCTCACCCCGAGTTCTTCGAGGTCGGGGAGTTCGAGGAAGCGGCCGAGCAGGAGCCCCTGGACGCAGACATGGACCGAGTGTTCGGCGAGGTTCGGGTGGCTCTCGAGGATCCCCGCCGTCGCAGAGAACCGGAAGGCGCACTCCTCCAAAATATGGACAAGGGCCCCGACGAACGCTTGGGCGCATCCGTGGCTCTCCTGAGCTTCCGTGTTCCGGATGATGTGCTCCGTGGCGACCACTCCACGACGGGCGCAGTCGCGGAGCCGCACCGCTGGGTCGCCCGGTTCCGAGAGGATCTTCTCGAAAGAACCCCTGAGCAGCGGGAGGTATCCCTTGCTGTCGATGATCGGCGTGTACAGCTCGGTCTTCTCGCCTCCGTGGAGCTGGGAGATGTCATCCTCGCCCAGTCGGTCCCGGGTCGTTCGGAAGAGGATCAGGGCGTCCCCGAGCTGGAGATAGAGTGGGAACGGGAGGGACTCGGTCGGCTCCAGAGTCTCGATGAGTACCGGCAGGTGCGTGTCGAGCATCCGAAAGGCCTCCTCTTCAGGAATATCGGCCGATGTGGCCTCCCCGGCGTATCCTCCTCGGCGATTTCACCGCCAGAACCTGCCAGGCCTTCCTTGGGAGCCCTCTCGGCGATACCCTTCCCTCGCGGCCCCACCTCCCAGGGGGCATTCGTGACCAACCCGAAGTGCTCTCGGAGGTGCTCTATCATGCCCGATCCCCGCAATCTCCCTGCGTTCGGAGCCACTGACGCAGCGGGGCCCTCCGGCTTGCGACAGATCTCGAGTGCGGTGCAGATCTCGAGTGCGATCGGCTTGAGGATCTGCCTCGCCCTCGCCGTGGTCTCGATCACTCTCGCGACGCCGAGCGCTCTCGTCGCGCAGGAGTGGAGCTTCATCCGGGCGGACGCCAACGGCGATGGTGATATCGATATCTCCGATGCGGTGGCGACGCTCGTCTACCTCTTCCTCCCCGGGACTCTGGCCCCTGCCTGTCTCGACGCGCTGGACATGAACGACGACGGAGCGGTCGATCTCGCCGATCCGATCCGGATCGTCTCGTACCTCTTCAGCGCAGGTGACCCGCCGGAGGCACCGTTCCCCGGATGCGGACCCGATATCACCGACGATCTCCTCGACTGCGCGGGACCGCTGTCGAGCTGCCCCGCATTCGTTCCCCCGATCGCGACGTTCCAACTCTCGGACGAGGCTGCCGAGGATGGAGTGGGAATTTTCCTCGTCCCGCAACCCGCCCCGACCAATCCCGCCGAATTCTCGGGGCGTCAGCTCGGGATGCGGTTCCTCGACCTCGACTTCCCCCCCGTGATCACCTCAGGGGTACTTCGCCTCGAAACGCTCGAGCCGGGGCTGAGCTTCTATCTCCTCGACGGCACCCCGCTCCCCACTCCATACGACTTCGACATCACCGGGCTCCCGGTGACGGTTCTCGTCAACGCGGACGTCCCCGTCGACACCCAGATCATCGTCCGCTCCCTGGTGAGCGGGGCGACCGACGAACTTCGGGTTCGAGGCGGCCCGTTCCCCGGACTCGCGGGGCAATCGCTGCCCGAGTTCCCCCACTTCCAGTTCATCGATGCGATCGACGGCGATGCCCTCGGGGCCGCGGTCGAGGTCGCGATCGACCCCGAGCGCTACGCGGACCGGCTCGGTCAGTCGTTCGACATCCACATCGTCCCGCACCGCACCCTCGATGAGTGGGCGGCCGACTCCTCGCTGTCCGACGTGACCACTGCCGTCGAGACCGTGACCCTGACGGGGACGGGGATCCTCGACATGATCATCCCCGTGTGGATCGCCGGCCTCGACTCGGGGCCCGAGGTCTCCCTCGCCTATGACGTCGTCCTCGACTTCGGCCAGGACGGCTTCCTCAATCCGGGGGACGTGATCGAGGGACTCGGCGGGGATCCAGCGTTCTCGGTGGTGAAATCGCTCGTCACTCCCGGCCCGCACCCCTTCACTTCGGTCACCTATTCGGGAGGAAGCTTCCTCAGTCAGAAGACCTACTATCCGACCAACCTCGCCACGATCGGACCGCTTCCGCTGGTGGTGATCAGCCACGGCAACGGGCACAACTACACCTGGTACGACTACCTCGGGAACCACCTGGCGTCGCACGGCTACGTGGTGATGAGCCACACCAACAACACGATGCCGGGGATCGAGACCTCGGCGACGACGACGCTCACCAACACCGAGTACTTCCTCGCGAACAATGCCACGCTCGCAGGTGGGGTCTTCGCCGGGCTCATCGATGTCCACCGGATCGCCTGGATCGGACACAGCCGTGGCGGCGAAGGTGTTTGTCGCGCGTACGACCGGATCGCGGACGGCGTCTACAATCCGATCAATTTCGCGGCCGACGACATCCAGGTGATCTCGAGCATCGCCCCGACCGTATTCCTCGGGCCGACGAACTCGAGCGCCCACGACCGCAACTACCATCTGCTCGCGGGGGGCGCCGACGGCGATGTCACCGGCGGCGCGGACTGCTCGATCTGTCAGTACCTTCGGTTGACCCAGTCGGTGACCGGTTCGGTGCAGGTGACCTACATCCACGGAGCCGCCCACAACGACTTCAATTGTTGCGGATTCGCGGACGGAACCGGACCCTCGCTGATCGGTCGGACCGCAGCCCAGAACATCGCGAAGGGCTACTTCCTCGCGCTCGTCGAACGGTACTTGAAGGACAACCAGGCCACCGTCGACTATTTCCGTCGATCTCCCCTCGATCTGCTCCCTGCGACAACCCTCGCGCCGTACACGATCGCGACGCAGTACGAGCCTCCGCAGGGACCGGATCGCATGGCGATCGACGACTTCCAGGAGGTCCCCGCGCAGCTCGCCGAGAGCAGCGGCGGCTGGCCGGTGACGTACGACGTCACGAACGTCCACGAGGACTTTCTGCGCGAGACCAACGGTTCGTTCGCATGGACCACGGGGGATCCGCGCAACGGGATGACTCAGGCGGGAACCGCTGGAGGTGACACCGAGCGCGGGGTGGTGTTCGACTGGCCGAACGACGGAAGCTCGCGGAGCTATCAGTGGGAGATCCCGGAGGGGGAGCGCAACTGGCTCCCGTGGACGAGCTTGAGCTTGCGAGCCTGTCAGGGAACCCGCCACCCGAACACCAACAGCCTGAACAATCGTCTCGACTTCACGGTCACGCTCGAGGATGGCTCCGGGAACACCGCATCGATCCCGATCGGGGTGTACATGACGCTGACGAAGCCCTACCCGCGCACCGGCCTCGGCTCCGGCGCTGGCTGGGCGAACGAATTCAATTCGGTACAGATGCGCCTCGCCGACTTCCAGGTCGAGGGAACAGGCCTGAGGCTCGACGACATTCACTTCCTCCGGTTCGAGTTCGGAGCCGGATTCGGGTCACTCTTGGGAAGGATCGGGATCGACGATGTCCTCCTCGTGCGCTGAAACACGCCCACTCCGATCGATGCTCGTCGCCCTTACCGCGGCGGTTCTGCTCTTCGCGGGATCCTTCGCGGGATCCCTCGCGGCCCAAGATGCGCCCCCGGCGCCTTCCGGAGCGATGGAGATCCCACCGGTCGCCATCGCGGATGATGGGACCGGGGTCACCCGAGTGCTCGCAGCGACTCGCTTCACGCTCGAGACCCCGTACCGCAGCGACTGGGGCGTCGACCGTCCCAACGTGCAGAGCGGACTGATCGTCGTCCTCGAGGTGCGGAAAGATCTGGTGAAGCCACGGCAGACGCGCCAATCGGTCCTCTTCGCCGGCACCCGTGTGGCGGAGGTGACGAACGTCGGGTTCACGTCGGGGCGACTGGTCGTGATCATCGCCGACCCGGCAAAGGGAGCAGCGGTCGACCTGGCCGAGGTCGAACTCTTCTTCGGCACCGCGATGCTTCCCGAGCGCGTGACTCCCACGCGCGGTGGCGAAGAAAGAGCTGCGGCCCGCGCAAAGGGGATCGCCCCCCTCCCCGCCGATGCGCGCGCCGTCGTCGCGGAGGGCGCGCTCGCCCTCACCGACAAGGACGCGCTCTACCGCGCCGCGGGCGAGCGCATTCTGATCCACGCCCCGGACGAGAAGGACCGTGCGGATGGGTACATCGCGGGGAGTCCGTAACCCGGTGGATCCTGTGCGGAGCGGGTCGGGCCCCACCTAGCGTTCCAACCGTGGGGTCTTGCGAGCAGACCCGACTCCACTTCGAGTGGCCTAGTTCGCGGCGTGGAACTCCTCTGACCGTCCGCGATGGTGCCGAATTTTCCACCCGAGAAGGATGAGGCCGAGGGGCAGAACCCCGAGTAGGGCGATGGTCCCGAGATTCCCCGGTGCGACCAGGAAGAGATCGTAGAGCCCGTGGAGCAGGACCGCACTCGTGAGTCCACCCGCTCCCCAGGCGATCCTGGCTCCTCCCCGAGCGAACCATGCATGTCCGAGGAAGTACCCGAGTGACCCGGTGAACGCGACGTGACCGAGGGTCGCGGTCACTCCACGCTGAAGGAGGAGCGCCGGAGTCGAGCCGGACGCGGCGAAGAACAAGTTCTCCGCGGAAGCGAACCCCAACCCGACCGCGATCGCGTAGATCACCCCGTCGAGAGGTTCATCGAGTTCGCCCCAGACCCGAGCGCAGACGAGCACGCCGAGTAGCTTCGCCGACTCTTCGATGGGCGCGGTGATCGCGAACGAGTCGAAGATCGCCGCCCCCCATGCGGTCTCGAAGCTCGCTCCATCGATCAGCGGCCGCACGAGCAGCACCAGACCGACCCCCGCTCCACCGAGCACGAACGCTCCGAGGAGCGCCCCGAGCGGCTCCGGCTCGTGATCGTCCTTCCGCCGGAAGACCCAGAGCCAGACGATCCCGGGGGCGACGGCAAGAACGATCGATGGCCAGGGCATGCGGATCCTCCGGCATCATCATCGGCTGAGCAGAGGGTCGAACTGGGGGGCTTGCTCTCACGAGCCTGGGATCGGTGGGATCAGCCAGACCCAGTCCGGAAGTTCGTGCCGGCGCACTTCGAGATCGTCTCGTCGTTGCTGCCACCCTTCGCCACCGTTGTCGACTCCGTCGTCCCCCACCGACCAGAGGATCCGGCGGGCGGGGTCGTAGCCGAGCGCCTTTCCCGAATAGGGATCGAGGGGAACCGCGTCGAGCGGCTCGATCGCGGCGATGAGAGTTTCAAGGTCAGGGGGAAGGGCCGCGTGGGTGCGTTCGTACCGGCGAAGAGCGATCAGGGCACGGGAGACGCGACTCTCGAGCAGCGCGGAATCGAACTGATCGATCACCCGCTCGAGATTCGGGGAGAGCATCGCGATGAACAGCTCCCCCGTGTTCACCCGCAAGAGCGCCCGCATTCGAGCGCCATCCTTGAGTTCTTGTCCCCAGTACGGTCCCCGCTCGACCCGGGGAGTGTTCCCGCGATCGATGAGCTTTCGATACTCCGTCGCCGCCCCGACCAGCGTCCGGTTCGGCTTGAAGAAGAGCTGCCGCACGAAGGGCGGCGCCTGCTCGAGCCCCATCAACTCGCCCGATCCCGCCTCGACGATCTTCGCGCGGATCCAGCTGTAATCCGCGCGGAAGGCTCGCGCGCGCAGCGCCGGTTCCCGATCGAAGAGAGGCTCCAGCTCGAGCCACCGTGCCTCGATCTCCGGCGCGAGATCGCCGTCGTGGAGGAGCGCGTTCGCCGAGGTGCGGGCGGTACCGATCACTGCAACCCCGACGAGCACATCGACCAGCGATCTCCCCTCGCGCACGAAGCGCTCGCCTAGCCGGCGGATCCGATCGAGGTCCCGGGACGCCTCCGCCGTGTCGTTTCGAATCCTCGAGAGGAGAGCGCGGTCGCGGAGAAAGTAGGTCAGCGCGCGCAGAGGCGTGATCTGAGGATACTCGTCGCTGGTCCCGAGCGCCGAATCGAACGCCGGGATCTCGAGGATGTCGTCGAACTTCTTCAGGGATGCGGCGGGACCCTCGAACCAGGCGGCCATCTCATCTGCCAGAGCGTCGTTCCAGACCTCTCGGTCGAGAGCTCGAGGGGAACTCGGAATGGCGATGGGCCGCGGGACATCACGGTTCATCGAGACCTCGGAGACCCAGTCCCCCATCTCGGGCACATCGATGATCTCCCCGTGCACCTGAATCAGACCGCTGATGAACGACTCCCCGTCGGGCACATCGGCCGAGAACTCGAGAATCAGGTCCGCGTCCTCGGGAGGGGACCCATCGATGGTCGCGAGACCCGTGAGGGCCATCGCGAGGCCGAGCGCAACCCCGCAGCCGATCCGCCGGCGACGCCTCCGCTTGCTCTTCCGGACTTCGATCTCGTCGGACATTCCCGCCCCCTCCAGCTGATCTCCAGCTGATCTCCAGTAGACGGGGGGATTCTAGCCGCGACGAGGCTCGTGCGCTCGCAGGCCGCTACGAGAGCTGCAGTCCGTGCTCGAGGGCGAGATCCGCGACGTGCTCCACGTACTCGGGCCGTGCCGTGTAATCCTTGGTCGTCGAGGTGAACCGATCGATCGGAGGCACGCCCGGCTCGAGATCCGCCTCGAGCTCCGCCTCGGGGTCGATCGGGGCGCGGACAACTTCACACCGATCCTCGAGGGGAGATCCGTCTCGCCCGATGAATCTCGGAGTCCCCTCCTCGTCGAGGCGCAACGTCCAACCGCCTTCATGAACCTGGCGGTGATGTGCGTGGCAGAGGAGAACCAGGTTGTCGAGTTTCGTCTCTCCCCCCGTCGCCCAGGAGTCCACGTGGTGCGCCTCGACGAAGGCAGTGTGACGACACCCGGGGAAGCGACAGCCGCCGTCTCGCACATCGAGAGCACGACGGATCGACGGGGGGATGGTCCGCCGCCGTCGCCCGACATCGAGGGGGTTTCCCGCTCGACTCTCCAGGATCGGGACGATTCCTGCATCGCAGCAGATCCGTTCGATGGTCTCGCGGGGAAGCCATGGCCCTCGGGTGAGTCTGCCTGCGCACTGCGGAGAAGAGTCCTCGCTCGATGAGCCTGCACTCGATGAGCCTGCACTCGATACGAGCAGACAAGCAGGATCCGAACCCTCGGGAGCAAGATCCGGAGCGATGCTCGCGAACATGCTCGGGGTGACGTGCAGGACTACTTGATGGCGCTCACCGCCTCGGCGTACACCGGGGACCTCGCCACGCTCCACTCGGGAGAGAAAGGCCTCCGCCGCGAGGAGCAGTCCATCGGCGAGACCGATCGACTGCGCGGGCCGGCCTTTCACGGGGCGCGCGCTGCCCTCCCCGGCTGCGGGCGGTTCCGCGGAACCGCCGGCGCGGAGCTCCCGAAGGTCGGGCTCCGCACCCTCGTTCGATTCAATGCCCGGACCAGGTGTCTCAGGCTCGACCTCCGACTCATCGACCTCCGACTCATTCACCTGCGACACCTCGGCCGAGGTGCGAGCGGCACTGCGCCACGCCTCCCGACCCGCCCGAGCCGCGGCGATGATCAGTTCTGCCTCGTCGGCGTGCACATCGACTTCGATGCGGACCATCCCCGATGGCAGCGAGTGGGTCCGGATCCAGCGACCGCCTGCCGTCCCAGCGCCTGCCGTCCCAGAGTCTTCGGTCTCGGCATCATCGGCAGAGTTCTTCAGCCCGGCACCTCCTCCGCAGGCGACGTCTTGCCGCGCGACGAGTGTCCGGAAGCGCCGGCAGGTTTTCTCGAGCTGAGCGCCGGTCATGAATCGCCCGAAGTGGGCGAGCAACTTCTCGGTCGCCGGGGTCGCCACGCGGGTGATCGCGCGCACCTTGGAGTAGCTCAACTCTCCGCGCTCGAACGCCGCATCGATCAGGGGGAGATCCGCGAGCGCGAGGGAGACGCGCAACCATTCGCGCGCGGTACGGCAGTCGACCCCGATCTTCCATGAGAGCCAATGAGAGCAGGAGAGCGCATCCTGATCGGCCCACCCTCCCAGCTCGTCGAACTCGCGGATCAACCGCAGCAGCCGCTGGGTGCCGGCGTGAAGCAACGAGGCGAGCTGACCGATCTCGTGCCCGACTTCGATGGAGCGCGCCCGCGTAGGGTGAATGCGGGTCGGGAGCCGACCGGACCAAGGAGCTTCCCGGAGGGGTGCCAGAGCGATGGGGTTTGCGGTCAAGGATCCTCGTTCGTTTCGGCTTGCGATGCAGGCGGTGAAGGCCAGATGCCGGTGAACCCGGAAGAGGCCAAGACACGCAGCATTCTAACGAACATCTGTTCGCATCGCAAGCACGATCCGTGATCCCGACAGGATCAGTTACAGGAGCCCCTCGATCACGGACGCCCATCGGCTGCACACCATCAGAGCGGGGACTCTGTCAGAATGAGGCCGTACTCGGCCTTCTTCAAGGGAGGAACACCCTGGATGCTCGCCCCTCCACAGGCCATGCTGAGGCCCATCCCCGCCTTGTGAAGGAGTTTGATGAGCCCTTCTCGGCCCGAGGATCCGTCTAGTAGCGATTCGAGTGACCCCCTGGGAGGCGAGTCCACCCTCCCCGCGCCAGACACCGAAGCTCCCCTCGAGGCGACCCTCCCCGTCGATCCTGGGACAGGCAGTTCAGATCCGACCTCACGGATCGAGAAGATCCGCTCCAACGCAAGCGGACCTGATCGCTACAGGCTGCGCGGGCGAGTAGGACGCGGCGGACAGGGGGCAGTGTACGAGGTGTGGGACGAGGACCTCTCCCGTCGGCTCGCGATGAAGGTCGTGCTCGGGAGGGACGACGGTCGCGGCGATGCATCCCCGGAGCGAACCCCCCCTGCAGACCACGAGACCCTGAGCCGCTTCCTCGAAGAGGCGCAGATCACCGGCCAGCTCGACCACCCCGGAGTGGTCCCGATCCACGAACTCGGCCTCGATCCCTTCGGGCACGTCTTCTTCACCATGCGACTCGTGCGCGGAGATGACCTCCACAAGATCATCCGCCGGGTTCACTCAGGCGTTTCGACCGATACCGAGTGGACGCAAATCCGCGTGCTCGGGGCGGTGCTCAAGGCGTGCGAGGCACTCGCGTACGCCCACGCGAAGAAGGTGATCCACCGCGACCTGAAACCGTCGAACCTGATGATCGGGAAGTACGGCGAGGTGTACGTGATGGACTGGGGCCTCGCACGGGTTCTCGGGCAGAAGGATCACCACGACCTGCGGATCCGCGAGGCTGCGCCGCGGACCAGCTCGCTGAAGACCGACCGCAAGAAGTCTCGCGAGGAGGATCTCGACTCACCCCTCGAAACGATGGACGGGCGAGTTCTCGGCACACCGAGCTACATGCCGCCGGAGCAGGCGGAAGGACTGATCGAGGAGATGGGACCAGCTTCGGATGTGTACTCGATGGGGGCGGTGCTCTATCAGCTGATGTCGGGGCGGATCCCATACGTCCCCGAGAGTGGAAGCATCTCCGCCCACACGGTGCTGGCGCGGGTCCTCGATGGTCCTCCAACTCCGGTCGCAGAACTTGCGCCGACCGCTCCATCGGAGCTGGTTGCGATCTGTGACAAGGCGATGTCGCGAAAGATGGCGGATCGCTACCCAGACATGGAATCGCTCGCTGTCGATCTGCGGGCGTTCCTCGAAGGGCGGGTGGTCGGCGCGTACGAGAGCGGGGCATGGGCAGAACTGCGCAAGTGGGTGCGGCGAAACCGTGGCTGGGCGGCGACGGGAGCGGTGGCGATGCTGCTCCTGGTCGGTGTGCTGGGATGGGCGCTGGTCGAGCGGAAGCGTGCCGATGAGCAGGCGACCCTTGCGACAAGTGAGGCGAACCGTGCGAACACCGCAGCCAGTGCGGAGAAGCTCGCCAAAGAAGATGCCATTCGGAGCGCAGACAACGAACGAATCGCCCGTAGCCTTGCGGAGAAGCGCGAACGAGAAGCGGAGGAGGCACGAGCTGCGGCAGTCGAGAGCGAGAAAATCGCCATTGCCGAGAAGGCCCGCGTCCTTCGCCTCTCCGACGTGAAACTGGTCAAGGACTACGCTTCGGAAGCAAAGGCCCTCTGGCCCGCTGAACCGG
>JAQBGV010000112.1:0-12933 GCA_032128395.1 Planctomycetota bacterium
TCCAGTGCTCCTGGGACATCTCCGCTCTCCATCCGCGCAGGGCTGCTGCGCTCCAGGGAGGGAGGATTCATCCACCGATCTCAGGAAACAATGTGGCAAGGATTACGGGGAGGACAACACTCTTCAGCATGGGACCAGAGCCTCCGGCACCGTTCCCCGATTGTCGAGCGCACCCATGATTCTCGTGTAGCCCCCTCATCTGGCGTCTCCACGCCCCCGCGGACAACCGCGGGGGCGTCCTTATCCCAGAAGAACTGACGACGGCGAAAGAGGGCGTGTTTGGCCATCGCCGACCGTGCACGCCCTAGCTCTGGGGCTGGGAAGGTCAAGAGGTCGCTCTCCGCTTGCCGAGGACTCTCCGAGCTGACGCCGAAGGCGGGGGCGGGGGCGCGAAATCGGGGGTCGGGTTGACCCCGCAGACCGGGGTCGTCGGATCGATGAACGGGGGGCGGAATCGTGCGCCGGTCGTAAGAGCGCCGACCCCGAAGTCGAAGCCGCCCGTCAATCCTCTTGTCCAGGACCATCACAGAGCCCGCCCGCACTGCCTGCTCGAGCCCTTCACAAAGTCGGGGCCCGCTGGGACAATTGGAGATCTCCCGATTCGAGCCCGAGACCTCTTCCGACCGAGTCGCCCGCGCGATCGGACGAAACAGGGGGGTGCGGACCGACGCTCCGGGCAGTCGCGGAGACTTTCATTGGGTCCATTCGGGACAAGTCGATATTCGACGGGGAAGGACTCCCCGTGCTCAGAGTATGGAGGTGGTCCGGTGATCGCTCGACTCTCATCTCTCCCGTTGCATGTCGCCCTGCTCCTTGCCCTCACTGCATCCCTCGCCATCCCCGTCCACGCCGGGACGGGGAACGAGCCGTTCGTGCGCGGCGATGCGAATTCGGATGGCGCGGTCGACATCGGCGATGCGATCTTCGTCCTCGGCTTCCTCTTCAGCCAGGGACAGGCGCCGGGATGTCTCGACGCCGCGGACGCGAATGACGACGGCGCGGTCGACATCGGCGATGCGATCTACACCCTCGGGTTCCTGTTCTCCCAGGGGAACCCGCCGCCGCCGCCGTTCCCCGATGCTGGGGTCGACCCGACCAGCGCGAACGACCCGCTCGTCTGCGGAGACCCCTGCACCCCCGAAGAATTCTGCAACGGCATCGATGACGACTGCGACGGGGTCGTCGACGAGGACCCGGTCGATGGGACCGCGTTCTACCCGGACGTCGACGGCGATGGCTTCGGCGATGCCGCGAGCGCACCGGTGCTCGCCTGCGTCGCACCGCCGGGCACCGTGGCGGACGGCACCGACTGCGATGACACCGACCCGGATCGCCACCCCGGCGCCGACGAGCTGTGCGACTTCATCGACAACGACTGCGATGGCGACGTCGATGAGGACGCGATCGACGCCACCACCTGGTACGTCGACCTCGACCAGGACGGATTCGGCAGTGACGCCGCGCCGACCACCCTCGCGTGCGTCGCGCCGCCGCTCCACGTGAGCATCGGCGGCGACTGCGACGACGGCGACTCGAGCCGCTTCCCCGGCGCCGACGAGCTCTGCAACACCATCGACGACGACTGCGACGGCATCGCCGACGAAGACGCCGTCGACGCGACCACCTGGTATGCCGATGTCGACGCCGATGGCTTCGGCGACGCCGCCGCACCGACCCTCGCTTGCACCGCGCCCCCTGGTCACGTCGCCACTCCCGGGGACTGCGACGACGCCGATGACACCGTCCACCCCGGCGCCGCCGAACTGTGCGACGGCCTCGACAACGACTGCGATGGACTGGCCGACGAAGTGGCGCTCAGCGATCTTCTCGAGCCCGCTCGCCCGCCGGTCGCCATGCCAGGCCGGTCCGCACCCGCGCTCCTGCACCACACGCTCGCGGTGGACGCGGGCGACCCGGCAGGGTCGGTGGGCAGGGTCTCGCTGCACGCCGTCGTCGGGTCCCGAGCCGAGCTGGCGCTCGACGCGGTCGATCTCGTCCTTCCGGGGGTCGGTACCGATTTCGTCTTCGCTCGCCGCTATCGCTCCCGTCATGTCGGCGCGAGCGGCTCGATGGGCAACCAGTGGGAGCACTCGTACGAGATCCGCAGCCTGCAGGCGCCCGATGGACTCCACCTGCGCTCTGGGGACAACCGCGAAGACGTCCTCGTCCTCCAGGCGGGCTCGGCGACGTTCGGGCGCGACGGGTTCCCTGCGATCTTGTTCTTCGTCGGGCCGGATCTGATCGTCGACTTCGGGGATGGCGGCCGGTGGGTCCTCGAACCCGACCCGGTGGCGGGGGGGGGTGGCGGACGGATCGCGCTCTCCATCGACGCGCACGGGAACCAGCTCGCGTTCGCGTACGATCCGGCGGGACGCCTCGCCACGATCACCGACACCGTCGGGCGCGTCGTCACGCTGGCGCACGACGCCGCCGGGCGGCTCGCGAGCCTCGATGACGGTACCGGCCGGGTGTGGACCTACGCCTACTACCTCCCCGCCGAGATCGGCGGCAGTCCGGGGGACCTGAAGTCGGTCACCACGCCACCGATCGTCGGCACGCCGACCGGGAACGACTTCCCTCTCGGGCGGACGACCGTCTACACCTACTCGAGCGGGCAGGCGATCGACGTTCTGAACCACAACCTGCTGACGGTGACCGACCCTCGCGGCACGGTTCGCCTCGCCTGCAGCTACGACGATGATCCGACCAGCCCGACCGCGGATGCGCTCCGCTCGCAGCTCGTCGATGGTCAGCTCCACACGCTGGAACTCTCGTGCGAGGCTCCCTCCCCGTCGAACGGCGGGGCGAGCCTGCGCTGTGTCGTGAACGACGGGCGCGGCGCGGTGACGGAAACTTTCTACGACTCCTTCCAACGGTGCGTGCTCCGCCGCGATTTCACCGGGTTCGCCGACCCGACCATCCCCACGACGGTGACCTCGAACCGCCCCGGCCCGCCGCTCCGCGCGACAGACCCGGCCTTCTTCGAATCGCGTTTCGGGTGGAATTCCGACTACCGGTTGACGCTGGTCGTGCACCCGAACGGGAACCAGACCCAGCTCACCTACGAGGGGGACCTCGATCCGACCGCACCGGTCCACGTGCGCACGAATCTGCGCGAGGTGGTGCGCGCGCCGGGGCTCCATCTCCCGGCGGGGCCGTTCCCCATACTCGTCGACTCCTACCTAGTCGCGACCGGGTTCGGCGGCTTCCGCTCGCACGAATTCCGCGTTCAACACACCGACGCGCGCGGCTTCGTTCGAGTGACCGTGCGCGACAGCTTCGGCAACCGGACCCAGGTCCAGCATCCGATCCTCGGCGTGGTCGAGGACTTCGAGTACGACTCCCTGGGGCGGATCACCGCCCACGTGCGCGTGAACCACGCAGATGCCTCGGCGCCCCCCGAGCGGCGGCGCGACGAGTTCACGTACCACTCGACCGGGCCAGGGACGGGCCTGCTCGCAACGCGCGTGGTCGATGCGACCGGTCTTTCCCTCGTGACCTCCCTCGATTACGACGCTCGCGGCCATATCGTCCTCGTCGTCGACCCCGCGGGGGGTGACGAGACCTTCTTGGTGAACGCGCTCGGCGAGACGATCGTGCTCGCCTCACGTGCGATCGATCCGACCGGGCCGCGCTACGAGACCCTCTACTTCTACGATGCGAATGGCAACCGGGTGCGCGTCGATGGCGAGGTCCGCGATGCGGACGGTGTGCTCGATGTGACGAACCCGCACCGCACCATGATCGTCGAGTTCGACTCCCTCGATCGGCCGGCCCGAGTGCTGCGCGAGAAGGGGTTCGGGTTCGTCTCGCTGACGCAGCTCGATGGCACCGGACTCGCAGCGAGCGAGTTCGAGATCACCGATCTCGGGCACGACATCGACGGGCGCGTGATCCGGGTCGACAGCGCCCGCGCGGTGAGCGGGGTCGAACCCGACGCCCGAGTGGCGTATTCGTACGACGAGCGCGGCCTGCTGTTCCGACGTGTGCGCGGCGATGGAGGCCCCGGTGCCTCGACCGAGCAGCACGACTACGATCCGAACCGGAACCCGGTCGCGCTCCACACCGGACTCGAGGCTGGGGCTCGCGTGACGGTGCGGGTGTACGACGGGCTCGATCGGCTCCTCACGGTCATCGACCCGATGGGGAACGTGCGAACCCTCGAGTACGACGAGAACGGCAACGTGACCCGGCTACTCCTCCAGGGAGAACTCGTCGACCTCCCCGGCGGGAGCTCGAACGTGCGCCTCTCCGAGGTCGAGTACGCCTACGACCCTCTCGACCGTCGGATCTCCCGACTCGCGCATCGCTTCGATCCCGCCACCCAGCTCGCGGTCGGCGGCGGTGGGAACAACGACAACTGGGACTTCGGTGGCACCCTGCACTTGCGCGCGCGCGTCGATGATTCGGGGGACACCACGACCTACGAATACGATTCCGCCGAACGCCTGCTCCGCGTGACCGACGCTCTCGGGAACAGCGTCGAGCACGCCTACGACGCGAACTCGAACGTCGTCTCCGACCTCCACACCGAGCTCGGCTCGGTCCCGGGGACGGTGGTCACCCGCCTCCGCGCCTACGCCTACGACGGGCTCGACCGCTGCGTCGCCACCACCGGCCCGTCCGGTGAGGTCCGGCTGTTCGCGCACGCCTGGCACGGCCTCGCGCGTGTGACCGACGAGCGTGGGAACGTCACCCGCGTTCTCGCCGACACCCTCGGCCGGACGATCCGGGTCGATGGCGACCTCACCCTCTCCGGCGTCGGCGGGACCCCGGTGGTCGCGACCGCGAGCCACGAGTTCGAGTACGACGACAACGGGCGGCGTGTTGCCCAGATCGACCCGAACGGACACACCACGACCTACGAGTACGACTCGCTCGATCGCCTGACGCGGGTGGTCCGCGCCGACCTGACCGACGAGACGGCGACCTTCGACGCGCACGACCAGCGCCTGAGCGAGATCGATGCGAGTGGGAGCGTGCGCACCTACGCGTACGACGCCCTCGGTCGGCGCACTTCGGTCGCGCTCCTCGCCGCCCCCGGCGTCGACCCGAGCGCGACCTTCGCGACCTTCAGTCACGACTCGGCCGGACGCCTCCGCTCGGCGACGAACGACGATGTCACGCTGGGGCGCGACTACGACTCGCTCGGGCACCTCTCGTCCGAGACCATGGATGGGTTGACCTCGCTCCGGGTGACCGACGACATCGGGCGCATGTCGAGCCTCGTCTACCCGTCCGGGCGCCAGGTCGAGTACGCGCGCGATGCGCTCGGCCGGGTGCAGCTCGTGACCGAGTCCGGGCTGGTCCTCGCCGCGTACGGCTACCTCGGCCCCGACCTGGTCGAGGAGCGCCTCACGCTGGACGGGGCGCAGACGACTTTCCAGTACGACGCTTCCGCGAGGCCGATCCTGGTGTCCGGCAACCTCACGGTCTCGGGTGGCACGCTCTCCCTGCGCAGCTACGTATGGGATGGCGCGAGGAATCTGCTCTCGAGCAGCGATCTTTCCCCCGGGAGCACCCTCCTCACCACCGAGTACGAGTACGACTCGCTCGGGCGCCTGACCCTGAGCACGTCGAGCGGGCCGGTCACGCCCACCGACATCGTCCCCTACCAACTCGACCTGCGGGGGAACCGCCTGTTCGTCGGCGGGTTGTCGTTCGCCGGGCCGTACGGCCAGGACTCCTCCGCCCCGGTGCCGGCGGACGCCCAGATGGATCAGTACACGACGACCCCGTTCGACCAGCGCCTCTACTCGGACGCCGGGGAGCTCGTCACGCGGACGCCGCTCAGCCCCGCCGAGCCGCCGGAGACCTTCGCGTACGACGCCCTCGGGCGGCTGCGGAGCCACCAGGTCCTCGGACTCCCCGCGACCGAATATGTGTACGACCCCCTGGACCGCCTGGTGCGGGTGACCGATGCCTCGGGGCAGCTCCGCCTCGCGCGTTGCGGGAGCGTCGAGTGCTCGTCGCACGACGCCACCGGCGCGGAGGTCGCGAGCTACCTGTACGGGACCGGCCCCGGGGACCGGATCGGCTTGCGCACGACCGGCCTCACCGGCACCCCCGAGGACCACACGCTCCACACCGACGTGTCGGGGAGCGTGGTCCTGGTCACCGACTCCCTCGGGGGGGTCGTCGAGCGCTACGACTACGACGACTTCGGCCGGGTGACGGTGTTCGATGCCCTCGGGGCGCCGCAACCGGCCTCGCTCGTCGGGAACGTGCACCTCTTCCACGGTCACCGACTCGACAAGGGGAGTCGACTCTACGTCTGGGGGGGACGCGATCTCCTGGAGCCAGCGACCGGTCGAATTCACTCCATGGCCGGCCTCGGGAGTCCCTCGACCACACGACCGCGCTCCGCGCGGGGAGTCTGCCGACTCCATGTCGCGGCGTGGACGCCGGACGAGGAGTACCTCGGCGGAAATCCCTCGAGCCGGCTGCTCTCGCTCGGATCGGACTTCGGCCCGCACGACGGTTCGTCGTCCGACCTCTTCTCCGGCGAGGACTGCCACGGCAACGGCATGGACGACATGATCGACCTGCTCGCCCTGGGGAACGCAGGGGCGCGGGGAGGCCCCGCGAGCGTCGAGGTCGTGAATCCGTCGGGCGCGGGGGATGCCGGTTCTCCACTCAGGCTCATACGGAGTTCGGGGGGTAGCTACCAGGATGAGGCTACCGGGCAAACGACTGAATTGAGCCGCGGCGGGGGGATCGGGGACTTCGATCGGGACGGACGGCCGGACATCGTGCTCTCCTCCGGGAACGTCGTCGTCCACTTCACCCTGATGGACTCGACCTCCGACCTCGCGGACCTGGCCCTCGTCGGCTCCTCCTCGGGGGGGAGCAGTCCGTCCACTCCGATGCCCCAGACCCGCGAGCACATCCTGCTCGCCCAGGAGGTCTCGGTTCTCGACACCGACCAGAACAGCGGGCTCGACCTGCTGAGGTTCGAGCTCTCCGAATCGGTCGCGAGGGTGACCGGGCATCTCCTCGTTGGCGACGTCCGTGACGGAACCATCGATCGCATGGACGCCATGCTGCTCTTGTACTCGACCACGCCGGGGCACAAGTACGTCGACACCCTGACGCTCCGGGGCCCCCTCACGTCGGGGCGGCGGTTCAACCTCTTCGACGCGTTCCCGACCCGCTACGTGTCGCCGCACTTCGGAGGAGCGCAGCCGCCGGAGCTCCTGATGGAGGAGATCAAGTTGGTGTTCCAGCCGATCCGATAGTCGACCGGGCCATCCGTAGAGCGGCAATGGGGGTCTGGAACTCGGGGCGCTGGACTTTGAATCTCGGTCCCCTGCGGCGACTCGCCGACGATGGCAGGTCTCGAGCTACTCCGGCTTCTCGCTCTTCGGTTCGAAGAGCGTGCTCGGCTCCGAAACGTTCCACCGCTCAGAGCAAGCGAAGGTCACGCCATCCATCTGAACTCCGACAATCAGCGTGTTGCCGAGCCTGGCTCGTCAGGCGCGCCGGGATCTTCAGCCAAACGACGCCACTTGCGCACGATGTCCAACAACTTGACCGATCGTCCTCGGGCTACGCGCCGCTGGAGGACTTCCTCGAGCTCGTCCCAGTCTTCCGTCTCGGGATCTGTCTCGCGATCCCAGGACGACTCGTCGGCGCGCTTGAACTGCCACTGGATGTTGCCGGACGTCAACGCGACGCGAACCTCCCGCTTGACCCCGTCTTCGCAATGCCCCGTCCAACGAATCGGCCGCTTCATGGTGACTCCCTCTCGTCCCTATCCGTGCGAGAATCATCGCGCAGGAGGAGCCGAGAGTCCCGCAATTCTCGACGAGAGAGTCCGTACGAGGTGGACGGTGTGCAGCTGGCCAAGTTCTCGCGTCCGGCAGCGGAGGATGATGCCGGCGGGGGGAAGTGAATCGTGACCGTGGCCCGGCAGATTCAGCGCGCCGCTCGTTCCCTCGAATCGGCCGTGCCGTTGATTCTCGATCAGGGAATCGATCGGACCGAGGCGATGGTCCGCGCGGCGATCGAGAGAGGCTACTTCACTCCCGAGGAGGACGAGAGCCTGCGCCTCGCCTTTCACGAATACCTCACGGCGCGCGCCGTGATCCGAAGCACTATCGAAGAGTTGCGTCCCTGGATCGTCCGCCGCGACGTCCTCACCACGGAACTTCAGCTGCGAGCATTCGCTGTGGCCTACGCGGCCGCGACAGTCCTGGTTCGAGCCGGACACGCCATCGTCACCCGCCTCGCCGACCATCCCGTCACCCGACGAAAACTCGACGAGCCGGATCACGAGCGCGGCATCCCTCGGAAGCAATTCACCCGGGTGTACCGGTCCCTGACCAGTCATCGGAACGCCTGGTCGTTGCGCTGGGCTCGGCAGTTCGCTCGCGATCATCGCTCGGAGCTGGCAGCCCTTCGCGGCGACCCCGTGTACGCCCCCATGGTCGATATCATCGAAGCCTCGGAATCGGCGCTCGACATCTCCTTGGCTCGCTACCTGAAGGGCCGACTGCGGTTCACTGGTTACCGTTGGCGCCGACGCCAAAAGGCCGCGTTCCGAACGGCCATGTTCGGGCTCTTCGAAGGATCGGGCCGCATCCTCTCCAACCTACGCCTCCCCGGGTATCGGAAACGGGTCAACGCCACCGTCGTCGGTAGGTTGGCGCAGATCCTCGAGCCTGGAGACGTGTTGGTGACGCGGCATCACGACGCTGCGAGCAACTTCTTCCTCCCGGGATACTGGCCCCATGCCGCTCTCCATATCGGGACAGAGGAGCAGAGAATTGCACTGGGAATTGAAGTCAACGAAGCGCACGCGCGCAGTTGGACCGGAGCCATTCGCATCCTCGAGGCTCGCCGTGACGGGGTGCTCTACCGCCTTCTCGAAGACACGTTGTCGGTGGATGCGGTGGTGGTGATCCGGCCGATCCTCTCCGCGGAAGAGCTCCGATGCGCGCTGGAGCGGGCCATCGTCCACGAGGGAAAGCTGTTCGACTTCGCTTTCGACTTTTTCCGGGCCGATCGGGTTGTCTGCACCGAGGTGGTGTATCGCGCGTTCGACGGCATCGGCGACATTCGGTTCCAGCTACAAGAACGGGCGGGGCGATTCACTCTTTCCGCAGAGGACCTGCTCGACTGCGCCCTCGATGGGCGCGGCTTCCGTCCGATCGCCCTCTTCGGAACCCCGGAGACTCGTCGGAGAGTCGTGTATGAGGACGCGGTTCGCGAACCCTTGATCAAGAGCTACCGGAACCGGTGATCGCTGCGGGGTCACAGTACATCGGGGACTCCTCGGCCAGTCGGGAGAGCATTCCCGTCAGCTGACGATCGATCTCGATAAGGAGTGGATCTTCCCCGTCCTTCCGGGAGGCCATCGTTGCCATGTCGATCGGTTCTCCCACCAGTACGACAGCGGTGGTCGGTCGATGGGGAGGTTCCTTCCCCGTCACGTTCTCGAAGAACTTGTGGACCGTCTCCAGCATGCGATCGACTGTGGGCTTCGACCGGATGTACTGGGAGGGGTACAGGCCGAGCCGTTGCGCCAGATGGACATCCTCGAGTTGACGCCACCGCTCGGCTCGCACGTCATCTGCGAGGTTTCCGCGAATCATCTCAGGCAAGATCGCTCTGCGGAGTTCCTTGACCCGATTCGCGACGCTCGTCTCCGCGGGAGCAGCGAGCCACTTCTTCTCGATCGGACCGAGGAGATGGTCGATCAGCCGCCCGAGGCGTACGGCGAGTTCGCCGCCCTGTTGCTCGCCCAAGAGCTCCCGCTCCTTCGAAGCCAGCAACAACTCACCCACACCGTAGATCCGATCCAGGAGGTCGCGCCCCGGCTGTGCCGGCCAGCCCTGCTGTCTCTCGATCTCGCGGAGCATCGACTCGAGCTCCGAGCGGAGTTCTCCCCGGAACAGGTACTTGATCGCAACCGGAACCACGAAGAGCTTTCGATTCGCGACGGTCGATTCAGACTGATTCCTCGCGGCTGCGCGAGCGATCAGAGAGACGCCCGGCAGCAATGCGTTCAGTCGATCGTTGCTCTGGCTCAGGTAGCCCTCGGGGAAGATGACGAGCGGTCGGCGCGCCTCGGTGAGAATGTCGATGGCCATTTTCACAGCCGGGCGATCGACTCCCTCGCGGTAGACGCTGAACGCCCCTGCTCGACGAAGGACCCAGGCCAGGAGCTTCCCTCGGAAGAACAGGTGGGAGCTTGCCATGATGTAGATGTGCTGAGAGATCTCTTTCGCGAGGATTTGCATGACCACGGGATCCGCGAGACGGCAGTGGTTCGGCGTCAGGAGGATGGAGTGACCCTTCCGGCGGAGAGATCGGAGCCGGTCGATGTTACGGAACTCTACCCGCGTGATCCCGAAAGCGCGTCGCACGAAGAGCCTCAGAAACAACCTGAAGAACGACGGCCATAGGTTCCCGGTGTGGGGTGGGACGAACTCGTAGGCGCGATCAGTGACGATCGGCTGCATCCTCGACCGAACCTTCTTCTATCGCTTCACGAACGACGAGCCCACGAGGCCACGTCGAGACGGGGGAGTGTACATCCGGCCTTCATAGTGCGCAGGCGCTGGGTCCACATGGTATGAGACCTTTCGTCGCACGGGCCATCATCTCCCCGTGTGGACCTCGACGGGCGGATGGCGGGGCCGCGTCGAGTCCGCGCGCACGCGCGCACGCTAGCGTCATGTCCGGGAATCTTCGCGATAGGTGGCCCGCGGTGCGGCAGAAGCTCGCGCTACGATTGACATAGCCTCTTCACTGCCGATGCTGGTCTGCTTGCGAGGGGCACGGCCATCGGAGGGATGCACCCATGAACCCGCCCACCGTCCGGCTCGAGGGGATCGACCATGTGGCGCTCGCCGTGCGCGATGTGTCCGAGTCCTCCCGTTGGTACCAGAAGGTCCTCGGTCTCGAACCCCGCCACGCCGGAGTCTGGAATGGCGTCCCGACGATGCTCGGGGTGGGCACCACGATGCTCGCGCTCTTCCCGGTATCCGGCGCGCCCCGCCCTGCGCCGGGGAGCGACACCCTGATCATGCGCCACCTCGCCTTCCGCACCGACCGGGATGGCTTCGTCCAGGCAAAGGGGGCGCTGCTCGCTCGGGAGATCCCGTTCCATTTCGAGGATCACGAGATCTCTCATTCGATCTACTTCGAGGATCCGGACGGGCACCGGCTGGAGATCACGACCTACGAGGTCTGAAGAACGCCGCAAGACGGGCTCTGGAGCTGCCGTGGGGGCCCCTCCGTACCACCCGCCCTCGGCTACGGCCCAAGGCAGGCGGGGCGGCGACCGACGCCGAGGAGCGACCACTCTGGGGTTGACTGGATCGATGCGAAAACGACTCCATTCGACGAATGCCGTCACCTTCGGGGCCAATGCGATCAACATGAACTACAGGAGAGGTAAAAAATAGGCGCCGGGGGGCTTCTTGCCCCCCGGCGCCCGACGCTGCATCCGCATCCACCCCTATGGGCAGAACGGGTAACTCGCACAGTCGAACGCATCACCCAGCGTCGGGTCCAACCCACAGCTGGGATACGGGGCGGCGATGGGCGGAGTCCCACCGACCGGGAACAGCGTCGAGAGGATCGTGACGGCGTCCGCGATGTCCAACAGCCCATCGTCGTTCGCATCCGCGGTGTCGGCGCACTGCAGCGGCACTCCGACCGGCGGGAACAGCAGAGTGAAGACGTTGATCGCATCCGCGATGTCGACCATTCCATCGGTGTTGGTGTCGCCACGGACGAACAGGGTTCCGCACGCCGGGTCACCGGTGCAGTCGCTGTCGTCACAATCGGTGTCGCCGTCGAGGTCATCGTCCACGCCGTTGTCGCAGGAGACTTCGGTGCTGGGCAGAATCCCATCGAGGAGACTGATCACGAAATGCATGTTCGGGAATCCGATCACCGCGGCGTTGAGCGGTTCGGGGAGCCCACACGGCGCGGCCATCAGATAGCTGGGTCCAGATTGCCCGGCGGCATTCGAACCGATGAAGAAGGAGTGACCGGCCGCCTGTCCGCTGGGCGTGAAGATCTCGACCACCAGAGTCGTGCCTGCCGCGACCGCGAGGGGGGGGCTGATCGGCGCGCAGTAGAGCGCCAACGCGGCGTCCGCGACCGCGAGCGAGGTCTCGGCCAGCAGCACGTTATCCGCCATCGGGCTCGGGTTCCCTGGAGTGGAGTCTGCGTAGAGGCGCACGATGACCGGCTGCGCACCGAAGTGAGCGGCGGCTTGCGCCGACTCGATCCCGAACTCGACTCCGCTGACCTCGAGATCCAGGACGACGGGGTCGAAGGAGCGAATGTAGGAGTTGTCGGTATGAAGGCCTCCGCCACTGCAGCTGACCGAACCGGCAGTGATGGTCACCGGATCCGTCGACTGGGTGAGGGTGCCGAGCGAAGTCGGGCAGGCCGCCGGTGCACAGGACGGATCCCCGGTGCACGACAGGTCGAAGCAATCGACCGCACCATCGCCATCGTCGTCGATGCCATTGGCGCAGTCCTCACAGTCTTCATCGACACAGTCGAAGTCTGCGCAATCGGTCGCCCCGTCGCCGTCGTTGTCGATCCCGTCGGAGCACTCCGGTCCCTCCTCCAGGCAGGCAGGATCGGCCGCGCAGTTGGAGTCTGCGCAGTCGATGTCGCCGTCGAGGTCATCATCGATGCCATTGGTGCAATCCGACTCGGGGGGCAACGTGACTACGAAGTCGACCGCAAAGGTGAGGGAACCAAACTCGGCAGCACTCCAGCCCCCGACCCGGAGGTAGTATTCCGTGCCAGCGGTCACGAAAACGGTCATCAGGGAATCGAAGCCCTGGCAACCAGCCGCGGTTCCGGAGTCGCCGTCGCAACCGATCTGGGTGAGGGCGCCGAGACCGCCATCGTACAGGACCAGGTCGGTGTCGAACCCACCCGGATCGCAGGTGTCGACGG
>JAQBGV010000113.1:0-55966 GCA_032128395.1 Planctomycetota bacterium
GACGCTGTGCTGGTCTGTCTCGAGGTCGTGAGCCGGCCGGCGGCGGGGGGGTCACAACCCGTCGCCCCGAGGAGCCGTATGTGAACAGCACAAGTACGGTTCTGTGGGAGGCGCCCGGGGCAACCCGGGCGCCTACCCGACGGCGGCGCCCCGCAACGCGGCAGGCGGTGCCTCATCGGAGCCCGGGCCTACAAGAGACACTATCTTCTGGCGATCCAGTAGAGCGGCGGCGCCGCGCCCTGCAGCGGGTTCTTGGTCAGGCCGCACCACGCGGGGATGTCCTCGGGCGCTCCCGGATCTGTCGCCCGGAGCTTCAGGATCTGCCCCGTCCCCAGCTCCATGAGCCTCGCCCGCAGCTCGAGGACGAGATCTCCGCACCCCATGTCGCCGGCATCCCATTCGGCGTCGTGTTCGGTCGGCGTGCTCATCCCGTTCCTCCTTCGATCCTGATCTCACCCTCGTGGTCTCCACACCACTCCCAGGTCGCGCGGAAGCACGGAACGCGGTCGACGTACCCCCTCATGCGCTCGAGGAACGCGGCGGGTTCCTCACCGTGTTCCTCGGCGAGACAACGGTGACAGCACGGCTCATCCTGAAAGCCGAGAACGACGCTCTCGACCACTTCCTGTCCGACGATGAGCGCGCCGCAACGAGGGCACGCGGTTCCTACTCGCACCTCCACGCGGGAGAGGATCGAGAGAGCGCGCTCGCGTTCGATCTCGCTCTCGAAAGGGTATCGGCGGAGAAACTCCTTCATGGCGTCTTCTGCCCGATCTCACCCAGCACCCACTTGAACTCTCCGACGATGCCGTCGACCAGGGATCGGTCCCCGGCCTTCCCCGTGAAGTATGGCCAGGTGTAGGTCTCGATGACGAGGTGCGGGGGTTTCGGGTGTCCGAGCGCATATTGAAGTGCCGCTCCGGTCTCGGCCCTCGTGGTGCGTAGCCTCCCCAGTCGAGCACGCGAGAGCGGGACGTGGAAGTGCACTCGGAGTTCGTCGAGTTCCGAGAGCGTCGAATCGTCGATCCGGGCGAGGTCAGGGAGATCCGCGGTGCGCCAGAGAGAGCCGTCGCGTCGCCGCCCGACCACCTGATGGAGGTAGCGCGGCTCACGAAGCCCGAGGAGCTCCTCCATCGCGTCTTCATCGCGCGCGGGGCTCCTGAGCGACAACGCGTTCGTCAGGTGCAGTTTCGCGATCCGAAATCCCGCCCGCTCGTACGTCTTCCACTCTTTCACGGGGTCTCGGAACATCACCGCGGCGTGGCAGATGTCCAAATTCACCGCGAATCGCCCGAGCAGGGTCTTCTCGACGCGCTTCCTCTGGATGTCGAGTTCCCGCGGAAGGAGCTCCTGCGCTTGAGGGAGGAGCGCCTCGGTGAGGAATTGGGTCAGATCCTCGGCGACTTCGAAAGTGGTGTCCGGCTCCGCCTCGACCGCGAGCACGATCGACACCCCTCGCTCTCGCTCCAAGCGCTCGAGGTGGACGATCGTGCGCAGGTAGTTCCGCGCCATTCCCTGACGCCGGGTGTCGCTGTGCCCGGTGGGGCGATACGCGCCGCCGAGGGTCGAGATCGTCGCGGTCTCTCCCTCTGGGAGGAGATCGGCGAGCTGGGTCGCGATGCGGTTGGTCACGTCTGCGCGGCGATGATGAGCCCAGCTCGGCAGGTAGACCTGCTCCTTGACGCGACGGGCGTGAAAGTCCTTCAGCGGGTACGCGTTGATGCTGAAGGGGAAGAGTTCGCGAGCTGCGAGTAAGTCCGCGAGCTCTGCGCGCGCCGAGGCGCGGGCGAGGTCACGCGAGAGTCCCTCCCCGATGTGCGGAACGATCCCGAAGAGCTGATCGGGAGCGACCCGCTCGGAGACGGGGATCGTGAAGCGTGCGAGCGATGCACGCAGTTCGGTGAGGCTCGCCGCTGGGTGCGCGTTCATCTCGTATCCGAGACGCAGCTCCGGACGGCGCGGTCGGCGGATGATCATCGGGGGGTGGCTCGGGGAGCTACCGCGGAGTCTGAGGGTAGCTGAGCGTTCCTCCGATGCCCTCGACGTTCGCCGTCGCGTGATCGATTCGGATCAGCTTCACATCCCCTTGGACGTTCTGGACGGTGACGGGGGTCGGATTGTCGGAAGCGGTCACGTTCCCGGAGACGTGACGGATCGTCAACTTGCCGTTCTCGTCCAGCACTTCGATGTCACCGGTGATCCCCTGGATCTCCAGATCACCGCGCCCGTCGACCACCTGGATTCGCCCACTGGAATCGGTGATCGAGGCGGAAACCCCCTGAGTGGTCAGCTCGACTCCTCCGCGGCACTCCGCGATGGTGACCGCCCCCAGCTGACTCTGCACCCGCACCCCGTTGCTGAGCGTGCGGACATCGATGTCGCCGTCGGTGTCATCGATCACGACCCGAACGGTCGAAGGGACCCGCAAGACGAGATCGAGGGCGTACTCCTGCCCCTTGCGGGCGAGGCGTGGTTCGAGGATCCGGATCTCGGGGTTCTCGGTGTTCTCGGAGCGGACATCGAGGGAGATCTCGCCGGCGATCCGCCGGGCTTCGTCGATCGTCTCGGCGAGTGCGATGAGCACCCCATCGAGCTCGATCGAGCGGCGGCCCTCTTCCCCGATCACCTTCAAGCTTCCCGATCCGGTCTTGAGCGTGAGAGTCTTCACACCCGTCGCATCGATCGAGTGCTCATAGTTCTTCGAGAACTGGGAGAGCTGATTTCCACCCCCGGGCAGCTGACAGGAGGCGAGGCAGAGGAGCATCGCGGTCGCCCCGAGGGCGAGAATACAGCGCGGCATTTGGGATTCCTTTCTGGGAGAGCGAGCCGAGCAGTATAAGGCGAGGGGCTCTCCAGGGGGAAGACCGGGTGGGCACTTCGTACCGAAGGGGCGGGGTTTCCCCTCCAAGCGGGTCGCCGCTGTCGATACGATATCTCCGCCACCCGGTCGATCGGAAGGGAAACACGTTCGATGCCCGATCTCGAGGCGCGTCTCGGGGAGTTCCGCGAGGAGTTTCGCCGGGTGCGCGAGGAGGTGGCGAAGATCCTGGTCGGCCAGGACGAGGTCGTCCTCCACACCCTGGTCGCCCTCTTCGCCGGGGGACACTGCCTGCTCGAGGGCGTTCCCGGACTCGGGAAGACCCTGCTCGTGCGAACCCTCGCGCGGGTCCTCGAACTCGAATACTCGCGGATCCAGTTCACACCCGATCTGATGCCCGCGGACATCATCGGTACCCGTCTCGTCGTCGAGAACGAGGCCGGGAGCCGCCGCTTCGAATTCCAGCGCGGGCCGATCTTCGGGCAGATCATCCTCGCTGACGAGGTGAACCGCGCCACCCCGAAAACGCAGTCCGCACTGCTCGAGGCGATGCAGGAGCATGAGGTGACGGTCGGGCGGGTGAGCCACAAGCTCGAGGAGCCCTTCCTGGTGATGGCCACCCAGAATCCACTCGAGATGGACGGCACCTACCCGCTTCCCGAGGCGCAGCTCGACCGATTCATGTTCAAGGTGAACGTCCCCTTCCCGACCCGGGAAGAGCTGGCCCAGGTGCTCGCGCGCACCACCGACGCCTACGATGCCGAACTCTCGAAGGTGCTCGACGGCACGAAGATCATCGAGATCCAACAACTGGTGCGGCAGATCGTCGTCGCCCCGCACGTGCGCGACTACGCGGTGCGGGTACTGCTCGCGACGCACCCCGATCAGCCAGGATCGCCCGAGCCGGTCCGCCGGTACGTGCGCTACGGGGCGAGCCCTCGCGGCGTGCAGGCGATGTTGCTCGGGGCGAAGATCCTCGCCGCACTCGATGGTCGCTACAATATCGGCTTCGATGATCTCCGGCGCATCGCACCCCCGGCGCTCCGCCACCGCATGCTGCTGAATTTCGAGGGGGAGGCCGAGGGGCAGTCCCCGGACGTGATCCTCAGGACGATCCTCGCCGAAGTCCCCGAGCTGGCGGCCGACGCCTCGCTCGCGTCCTGAGTCGCTCCCCGAACGACGGTGATCGAAGTGGCCGAATCATCCGCGATCCCCGGTGCCCGTCCCCGTGCCACCGATCCCCTCCTCGACAAGGAGTTCATGGCGCGCCTCGAGCGATTGTCGTTGATCTCGCGGGCGACGATCACCGGGAAGATCCGCGGTGAGCGCCGCTCCAGGCGGCGCGGGTTCTCGACCGAGTTCGCCGATCACCGCGACTACGTCCCCGGGGATGACATCCGCTACATCGACTGGAACATCTACGGCCGCCTCGACCGGCTCTTCATCAAGCTCTTCGAGGAGGAGGAGGACCTGACGGTCTGTCTGCTCGTCGACTGCTCGCGTTCGATGGCACACGGAGAGCCGGAGAAGTTCCGCTACGCCCGCCAGGTCGCCGCCGCGCTCGCCTACATCGCACTCGGCACCGAGGACCGGGTCGGGGTCTACCCCTTCGACCTCACCCTGCGGGCCCCCTTCCGACCGGTCCGGGGGCGGCGGAATGCGCTCCGGTTGATCTCGTGGCTCGGCGCGCTCGAGGCGCAGTCGGAGACCGGACTCCTCGAGTCGATGACCGCATTCGCTTCCGCCTCGCCGAAGCGTGGGATGGTGATCCTGATCAGCGACCTCCTCGATCCATCGGGATACACCGATGCGCTGCGGGCGATCGCGGGGCGGCGGACCGACGTCCACCTGATCCACCTGCTCTCCCCGGACGAGATCGAGCCGACGATCGCCGGAGACCTCCGTCTGGTCGATTGCGAGGACGGCGCCTCTATCGAAGTGTCGGTGGGTGGGGCGATCCTCGAGAGTTATCGCCGCACCGTCGAGGAATTCCGGGCCGGCATTCGCGAGACATGTGCACGCTTCGACATTCAGGCGATCTTCACCTCGACCGGCACTCCCTTCGACCAGCTCGTGCTCGGCTACCTCCGTTCACGTCGACTGATCGGATGAGGGGGGCGAAGCGATGAGCTGGCTCGCTCCCGGTATGGCCTGGTTCGCGCTGTTGATCCCCGCCGTGCTCATCCTGTGGTTCCTCAAGATGAAGCGGCGCGATCACGAAGTCTCGAGCACGCTCCTCTGGGCGAAAGTGCTCGAGGACAAGCGAGTGAACTCGCCGTTCCAGAGATTTCGAAGGAGTATCCTCCTGCTCTTGCAACTGCTGGTGATCGCACTCCTCACCGCCGCACTCGCGCAGCCCGAGAAGCAGGGGGAACGGGTCGCAGGGCGGGTTCACCTGTTGCTCGTCGATGTCTCTGCGAGTATGGGAGTGGAGGACGGGGGCGGGGTGCGCCTCGACCAGGCGAAGACGCTCGCGCGTCAGCGGGTCGACCGGATGGGGCAAGGCGAGAGCGCCGTCGTGATCGCGTTCGACCGCGGCGCGAAGGCGGTCACCCCGGTCACCGAGGACCGATCGGTGCTGAAGCGGGCCATCGACCGACTCGAGCCCGGAAATTCGGCGACCCGGATCGGGCCTGCGATGGATCTGGCGCTCGGTATCGCGGAACGGCAAGCGGACGCGGTCGCGGTGATCTACTCCGATGGCAATTTCGGATCGTGGGAGGGGAAGCAAATCCCACTGCCCCTCGAATACGAGCCGGTCGGTGACTCCGCGGAGAACGCCGGCGTGACCGCGCTCTCGGCACGCCCCGAGTTCGGAGCGGAGGGCGCGCTCCGCATCTTCGTCGAGGTTCGAAACCCGGGTCCGAAGCCTGCGCCGGGGACGCTCACCCTCTCCCTCGGAGGAAAACCGGTGCGCGTGGCGGAGCAGGAGGGGATCGAGCCGGGAGGACGTTGGCCGCACACCTTCGAGATCGCGGGGGGCGGCAGTGGCGCCGGTGAGATCCTCGCGGTGCTCTGGGAGCCGAAGGGGACCGACCGACTCGCGGCCGATGACCGCGCATGGATCGTCGTCGAGCCGCCGCCGACTGTCCGAGTCTGGCAGATCGGCCCACCGAATTTCGCGCTCGACGATGCGATCACGGTGCTTCCGCACGTCAGCGTGGAGACCTTCTCCGCAAGTGAAGCGAAGGAGCGCCTCGAGTCGGCGGGAGTCGAACTCCCCGACGTGATGATCTGGGATCGCAGTGCCCCCGATGCCCTCCCGAACGGTCCCGCGCACCTCTTTCTCGGTGCGCTGCCCCCCGGAGTGTGGGACCCGGAACCTGCCCTCACCCCGCGCCCGCCGATCATCAGCTGGGACCGCGATCATCCGCTGAACCGGTTCGTCAGCTACGCCTCGCTCGACGGAGAGATTCCCGAAGGGTGGGTGCTCCCCGACATTCCGCACAGTCGCGCGCTCCTCGATTCTCGGGGGGGGGCGCTGATCCGCACCTTTCGTCACGAGGGGAGCGAGGGGCTCGTCGTCGCCTTCGACCCGATGCGCACCCGCTGGCCGATTCGGCCGACCTTCCCGTTCTTCCTCCAGGCGGCCCTCGTACATCTCGTGCGTCACGCCGAGACCACCGAAGGGGTCCGCCCCGGCGATCTGATCGCGATCGAGGGGAGCTCGGAGGTCGAGGAGTTCAGGATCACGGACCCTGCGGGGAACACCCAGAAGATCGAGCCGACCGACGACGGCTGGCTCCGCTTCACCGAAACCGACCTACTCGGCCTCTACACGATCACCTGGACCGACCCGGCCGCCCTCGACGAGGGAGGGGCACCCATCGAGAAGAAGCGCATCGTGCCGGTGAGCCTTCTCTCCCTTGAGGAGTCGACGATCGAGCCGGAGAAGTCGATCTCGATCGCCGGGGGTGAGTTGACCGGGGAGACCGCGAATCGAGCGCTCGTCCATCGCGTCTTCTGGCCGTACCTCCTCGCGTTCGGTTGCCTCTTGCTGATGGCGGAGTGGTTCTTCTATCACCGGCGGTGAGCTCCGCGACCCCGCCGGCCCCCAACAGCACCTTGACTCCCGGTCGTACTGAGGCATGGTCTCTCGTGGGAAGTGATCTCGCCCACGGCGCAGGCACTCCGTACGGATACTCTCAGTACGGGCACTCTCAGTACGGGCACCCACAGCACGGGCACCCACAGTACGGGCGATTCGATCCGGGAGGTGAACTCATGGCCAGGAATCTCGCGACCACCCTCGTTGTCTGGGTCGTTGCTCTCGTCCTCTGCGATGCGTCCGACGCCCAGCGGGGTCCCGGAGCACCAGCACAGAACACTCCGGGAGTCGTCAGCCGCGTCGAGTGGAGCGAGGACGGGAAGCTCGTCTCCTACACCACGGAAGGGGAGCGCTATCGGTTCGATTTGGTGACGCGGGATCGGGAACGACTCGGACCCGACGAGGCCCCACCAGCCGAGCAGCGCGGCCGGCGTTTCCGCGGGGGAGGCGGCAACTCGGTCCTCGGCACGAACGTCGGTCAACCGACGCGCGGTCGGCAGTACACTCAGGTCGATTCGCCGAACGGGCGGTGGGAGGCGCACTACCGCAATTCCAACGTCGTCCTCGTCGAGAAGGATACGGGCGATGAGATCGCGGTGACCATCGGCGGGAACGAGAAGATCCACTACGGGACTGCGAGTTGGGTCTACGGCGAGGAACTCGGTCAGAGCGAGGCGATGTGGTGGACTCCCGATTCGCAGAAGCTGCTCTTCTATCGTTTCGACGACAGCGGGGTCGATCCGTTCCACCTGGTGACCGGCTGGTCGAAGATCAACACCGAGAAGTATCCGGAGTACTACCCGAAGGCGGGCGCCAAGAATCCGGCCGCCGAGCTGTTGATCTACGACCTCGCGACCCAAGAGGTTCAGAAGGTCCAGGCGGGGGGGGGATCCGAGGAATACATCTACGCCGTCCGCTGTTCTCCGGATGGCGGGACGATCTTGGTAAACTGGACCGATCGCCTGCAACAGAAACTCAAGGTCCTCGCCATCGATACCGAGAGCGGTGCTTGTCGTGTCGTCGTCGAAGAGCACCAGGACACGTGGCAGTCGAACAGCCCCGAGATGCGCTTCCTGAATGATGCCCAGAGCTTCATCTGGACGACCGACAAGAGCGGTTACACCCACTACGAACTCCGAGACCTCGGAGGGAACCTCCGGAATTCGATCACCAGTGGTGATTTCCAGTGCTCGGGCATTCAGTTCGTCGATGAGGATCGCGGGTTGGTCGGGTTCACCGGCTACAGCTCGCCGAAGAACCCCTACTACCAGCAGTACCACATGGTCGGCCTCGAGGGCCGAAGTCAGCGTCGGGTCACGACGATCGACGCCCACCACTCGAGCTACCACCTGTCCCCCGACCGGAAGTGGCTGGTGGCGCAGTACGAGGAGGTGAACACCCCCCCCTGCACGGCGCTCTACTCGACCGACGGCGAGTTCATGGCGAACCTCGCGGAGAGCGATGGCTCGACCGCGGCCGACCTGGCGGAGATGTTCCGTTTCCGCTCGGACGACGACCGCTTCGACATCTACGGCGTCCTGTACAAGCCTGAGAACTTCGATCCCCGGAAGAAGTACCCGATCATCAACGCACTGTACGGGGGTCCGGGCTCGAACGAGTTCTCCGCGGGGTACGTCTCCTCTCCCCGCCCCGAGAACGAGCGCGGATACCTGGTCGTCAAGGTGAACAACCGCGGTACCGGCAATCGCGGCAAGGCCTTCCTCGGCGCGGCGTATCTGCGGTTGGGAGACATCGATATTCAGGACCACGCCGATGCGATTCGACTGCTGCGGAAGCGACCGTACGTCGACGGCTCGAGGGTCGGAATCGTCGGTGCGTCGTACGGCGGTTACATGTCGGCGATGGGGATCCTCAAGCATCCCGACGTCTACACCGCCGCCGTCGATCGTTCCGGTCCCACCGATTGGCGCAACTACGACACGATCTACACCGAGCGCTACATGAGTACGCCGCAGCTCAACGAGGATGGGTACAACGTCGGCCGCGCGATGAACGCGAGCTACATCGAAGCGTTCCAGGACTCTGGCGGCAAGTTGCTGATCATGCACGGGATGGTCGACGACAACGTCCACCCGACCAATGCGTTCCAGTTGATCGATGCGCTCGACGAGGCGGGAGCGAGCTACGAGAGCCGCTTCTTCCCGAACAACGGGCACGGTCTCGGCCGGGGGTCGAGTCAGACGCAGTGGGAGTTCTTCGACCGGGTGCTGAAGCCGAGCCTCACTCCGGAGCACATTCAACCCGAAGTCTGGCAGCTCTGACTCGACGGGTCAGAGCGCGCAGGTCCGGAAGCCGGCGAAAACGTCCCGGCGCGCGGGCTGGTAGAAGTCTCGCCAAGTGTTCCGCAGCATCCGCGATCGACTCGCCCAGGCGCCGCCGCGGAGGACCTTGCGGGTTTCGAACGAGGTCGAGGAGTAATCGACGTACATGTCCGCCTCGAACCCGGGATAGGGGCGGAAGGTGGTCGAAGTCCACTCCCAGACGTTGCCGAGCATCTGGCGGCAACCCGCGGGGCTGTCTCCGACCGGGTGGGCATCGACGGATGCCGGCCCGTGGCCAGCCCAGTCCATGTTGCACACCCCTGGCGCCGGGGCGTCTTCTCCCCATGGAAAGGTCCGCTTCGTTCCGGTCGAAGGATCGTACGCCGCCGCCATCTCCCACTCTGCCTCGGTCGGGAGCCGTCTTCCCGCAAAGCGGCACCACGCATCGGCCTCGTACCAACTGAGGTGGCACGCGGCGGTGCGAGATTCGATCGGAATCCACCGGTCGAAATGGCGCCGCTCGATGTTTCCACCCTCCCGGCGCCAGAAGAGCGGCATTTCTGCCTGTACCGCTTGGCGCCAACCCCATCCCTCCGCGCTCCAGAGTTCGGGTCTCGAGTAGCCGCCCGCGAGCAGGAACTCCGCGATCTCTCCCTCGGTGACGGCGCTGCGCGCGATGGAAAAGGGTGCCACGGAGATCGTGTGGGCCCACTTCTCGTTGTCGAAACAGAAGGAAGTGTTCGGCGCTGCGCCGAGTTCGAAGGAACCTCCCGGCAGCGAGACGTCTCCCCGCACTTCGGAGATCTCTCTCGACGGCGCGGTCGGCGGGTGGAGAGCCGGCGCAGGATAGCCGAGGGTCTGCCGGAGGTAGGTGAGGGCCTCGGTGTGCATGTCCTCGTGGAAGATCGAGTAGACGATGCGGTACCGCAGGAGCTCATCGAGCCCATCGTCGATCAGCGCGAGCACCCGATCGCGGACACTCCTGACGTATGCGAACGACTCTCCGCGATCCGGGACCGGAAGCCGCCAGCGGGCCTCGTGGGCGATCGTGATCGAGTCGAAGAGCGTGTCGACATCGTCGCGGGCGGGAGGCTGCCCCGCGCCCCGGCGCAGCACCCAGTACTCCTGGAAATACGCCAGATGACAGAGCTCCCAGAGGATCGGGTTGATCGTCGGGAGGAGGGGGACACGGAGTTGCTCCTCGGAGAGATCCGAGACGAGCTCGACCGATCGCGCGCGGGCTTCGGTCACCCACTCCCGCAGGAGTGCGTCGGGGTACTGGTCGCGGAGCATGCCGGATGATAGGACCCCGCCCGGTCGACGGCTAGGAGGCTGTCGGAGAGCCTCGCTCGAGACGTCGTCGTGCGGGTCGCGGCGGCGGAACGAAGCGCTCGCCCTCAGAACTCGTACACCAGGGTGATCCCCGCGAGCCCGATCGCTCCCTCGCCGACATCGTCCCCGTCTTCATCGATGTTGATCTCGGCTCCTACCCCGACCGTCAGGTCGAGGCGCAAGCGATCGGCGACGCGAAACCCGTAGCCCCCCTCTACCGTCGGCTGCAGGACGATGACGTCGGTCGAATCCTTCGCCGGGATGGCGGGCGGGTCGTCCTCCCAGTCGATGTCGAGGAACCACAGGTCGACGCGCCCCCCGAGGAGCCAACCGGTGTAATCGGGTCCGAAGTAGTGTCGATAGCCGACACCGCCGCCGGGTCCCCCTCCATCCTCGTTGTCGTGCTCGCCGAAATCCTGCCGATCGGTCGCGTCGTAGGCAAGGCGCGTGGTGAGCACGCCGCTCTCCGAGAGGGGGAACTGCGCGTGCACGCCGGGGATGATCCCCGCGGGGTACGCCTGTACTTCGGCCCCGACCGCCACTCTCCACGGTCGAGCTCCGGTCTCACCGTCCCCCGCGTCCGCGCGGATCGGCGTACCGGAGCAGGCGGAGATCAGAGCCACGCACGAACAGCAGCTCCAAATCAAGAATAGACGATTCAAGGTCCGCCGCCTTCCCCAGCGAGAGGTCCTACTGGTCCGCCTTTTGGATGCCCATGCCGCTGCGGTCGGGATAGCGCGGCTTCAGAGCGGGAACATAGGGGCTCTTATCGATCTCGCGGAGCATCTGCTGGACTGCGGCATCGAGCTGCGGATCGCCCCCTTCGACCATCTTCGAGGGGTCGTCGATCACCTCGAGGTCGGGCGCGACGCCGTACCCCTCGATCCCCCACGTCCCGTCCGTATCGTAGTAGCCGAAGGTCGGCACCCGCACACTCCCTCCGTCGATCAGCGGCGGGTTGCCGGAGAGCCCGACCAACCCACCCCAGGTGCGCATGCCGATCAACATGCCGAGCCCGGCTTTCCGGAAATACGCGGGGAACGCGTCGCCCCCCGAGCCCGCGGCGCCGTTGATCAGCATGCACTTCGGACCCCGATGTGCATCGGGGGGCCACGTCCAGTCGATCGAGTGCGGACGCGCCCAGTAGTTGGTGATCGGGCGGTTGAGCATCTCGATGAACCGGGTCGGGATCTGGCCGCCGCCGTTCCAGCGCTCATCGATGATGAGCGCGGCCTTGCCGAGTTGCCCCGAGTACTGGCGCACGAGGTCGTTCTGACCATTCACGCCGGTGTTGGGCACATAGATGTAACCCACCCTGCCCCCGGTGCGGTCCGACACGTACTTGCGGTTCTTCTCGATCCACGCCCGATAGCGCAGATTCGACTCGCTCCCGAGCGCTTTCACGATCACCTCGCGAGCGTCCTCGTCGATCGATGGCTTCGCGCTGACGGTGAGGGTGGTCACCTGTCCCGCGAGCCCCTGGAACGCCGCCCACGGATCGCGATCGGTAGGAAGGGGGATGCCGTTGACCGCGAGGAGGTAGTCTCCCGCAGAGACCTCGACCCCGGGCTGGCTCAAGGGTCCGCGCGCGTCGAGATCCCACGGCCCGCCCTCGTAGATCACTGCGATCCGGTAGGCTCCGTTCTCGAGCGAGTAGTCCGCGCCGAGGAGGCCGACCGACAGATTCGGCTCGTCGTCATCCACGTCCCCCCCCGAGTAGTACGCGTGCCCGACGTTGAGCTCCGAGATCATCTCGCCGATGACGAACGACACATCCCGCCGTGTCGCACAGTCGTCGATCATCGCCGCGTGGTAGTCGTAGACCGCGTCCCAGTCGACGCCGTGCATGTCCGGGTCGTAGAAGTAGTCGCGCATCAGCCGCCAGGAATCGCGCAGGAGCTGCGCCCACTCCGCGCGTGGCTCGACAGTCGTGAGCATGCCCTGCGTCACGACCGACTTGCCGCTCGCCCCGGCTGCGGCGTTCTGGATCGAAGCCGTCGAGCCCTGCACGGTGAGGATCTTCTTGCCGTCGGCGGAGATCGCGAATCCGCGGGCCCCCGAGGCGACCTTCTTCTCCTCCTGCTTCTCGTCCTCGAGATCGAAGAGGTGGATCGCCGCGCTGCCATCCGATCCCTGCATGGGGAGCCGCGCGTAGATCAGCTGGTTCTTGTCGTTCACCGCGAGGGCGCCGAAGCTCCCGCGCGGTACCGGCAGCAGGAGCGCGCGGCGCTCGAATCCCTCGAATTCGATTTCGACCTTCTCGCGGGCCTTGCCGCCACCCTTGCCCTCGTGCTCACCATCGCCGGGCTTGCGAGCCGCGGTGCGCTCCGCGGAGAACTCCACCGTGATCCCCGCAGTCTCGTTGGTGCCGGTCCCCGTCATCGAGAGTCCGGACACCCTCGCCCGGATCGACCAAGTCATCCCCTCATCGTCCGAGAGGGACGCGCTCAGTTCACCGGAGTCCCGGTCGTAGGTGCCCGAGTCGATGCTCGCGGATCCGGTCGGCAGCGTGAACGTGCCGGAGACCGATCCGTCGGCCGCGATGAGCAACTCGAGCGTGAACGGAATCCCACCGGGTGGGAATTCTGGGCCACCGGTCGCCTTCCCCTCCCAGGTGCCGGAGACGCCGTCGTCCTCGGGTACGTCGACGTCACCCTCGCTCTCGCCGTCGTCCTCCTCCGAATCCTCGCTCTCGCCGTCGTCCTCCTCCGAATCCTCGCGTTCATCCGAATTGTCTTTCGCATCGCCGTCGGGTTTCTCCTCCTTGTCATCCCCCCAGGTCTCCTCGTCGCTCTCCGGAGCCCACGGGGATTTCTGGTCGGCACGAAGCGGCACTGCGACGAGCACCTCGGTGTCGGCGTAGATGAAGGTCGTGTCGATGTCGGAGTAGTAAGGCTCGAAGGAGCGGTTGCTCGAGAAGAAGAGGTAGTCCCCCTTGCGGTCGAAGACCGGGGAGTGATCGGCGAAGAGATCGCTGGTGACCTGCTGGGTCGTCCCCTCCTCGACCGAGTAGATCCACACCGACGCCGAGAATCCATCATCCGAGGTCTTCGAGTAGGTCAGGAACCGGCTGTCGTGCGACCAGCTGACCTCGGGACCGTTCGCGACCGGATCCTTGTCGTACTCCTTCGTTTCGCCGCTCTCGATGGTGTGCAGGTACATCACTCCACGCTGGTCGTGGTATGTGATCATCTTCGAGTCGGGAGACCACTCGATGCCCAGCAGGTGGTGTCGATCTTGGTCCGTGAGTCGCTTCGTCTCCCCCTTGCCGTCCGATGGGGTGATGTACAGGTCGTACTCTCCCTCTCTGTCGCCGAAGTACGCGATATGGCGACCGTCGGGGCTCCAGGCTGGGTAGCGTTCAGCGGTGCCGCTCGAACGCGTCAAGTTGCGCGGTGTGCCGTTCTCCGCGGGCAGCGTCCAGACATCGCCGCGCGCGCTCGCGACCGCGCGCTTGCCGGTGGGGGAGATCGACCAACTCTGGATGAAGTCATTCGCGTTTTCGGTCTTCGGCCGGATCGTCGGGCGCGCACCGGGAATGGTGACCTCGATCTTGCGCGATTCCCGTGAACGGAGGTCGAGGAGGTAGAGGTCGCTCCCGCACTGGAAGACGATTTCTCCCGCTCCGTCGGTGCCGGGACCGACCGCTGGCCACTTCACGTCGTACCGACGAAAGCTCGTGATCTGTTCATGCTTCTCGGTCCGGGGATCGTAGGACCAGATATTGAGCCGGTGGTTCGGACCACCATCGCTCAAGTAGTAGAGCATCGCCCCGTGCCACATCGGTTGAGTGTCGGTGCCACCCCAGTCGGTGATTTTCCGAGCTTCGTGGCGCGTGAGATGGAAGAGCCAGATGTCGGAGGCCAGCCCGCCCATGTAGCGCTTCCAGGTGCGGTGGTCGCGCGTGCTCGGGGTATAGGCGAGCCACTCTCCGTCGGGGCTGATCCCCGCCCAGGTCCCGTACGGCACGGGTAGCGCCTCGGGGAGGCCTCCCTCGGGCGAGACCCGGAAGAGTTGGGTCAGACGGCCGATGCCGGCGAGGGCGTTCGAGAAGAACAACAACTCCCCGTCCGGAGTCCAGTCGGCGAGTACCTCGCTCGCCGGATGGTGGGTCACCCGCACGGGGATCCCGCCGGTCGCGGAAATCACGTAGATGTCTCGGTTGCCGTCGTAGTTGCCGACGAAACCGATCGTCGCGCCGTCGGGGCTGAATCGCGGCATCGACTCCATCCCCGGCGGGCTCGCGAGCGGCATCGCGACGCCACCCTCCTTCGGTGCCACCCAGAGATCGTCCGCGTAGACGAAGACGATCTGGGTACGGCTGACGTCCGGAGTGCGCATCATCCGCGGGTCCGGAGTGACATCGGCGGCGATGACCGCCGAGGAGGAGAGGAGGAGGAGGCAGAGAATTCCCCCGACGATGAACGCGGCGGCTCGTGACATAGGACGCCCTTCGGGACTCTGGGCCGGTACCGGCCTCGGCAGCGGAGGACTCGGGTCGCGTGCTCCGCCTAGGTTGGATCGGAGCATTCTAGCCGGATGCCGCCGCCTGAGTAGTGATCGATGGACCGAAGTTCGATCGCGATCTCGTGTCGCCCCTTCCCGGTGTCCGCCTGCGCCCGGGAAAATTGGGGCGAGCTGTCGATCGATGTCTACTCGGGAACCTCCGAGGAACCGACGCGGTCTTCCCTCTCGAAAGGAGGCGCACTTGCCTCGAGAAGACGCCATGTCGGAAGAGACTCCCTCCCCCGATCGACCCGTCGTCCGCTGGGATCAGATTCGGATCGCAAAGTCCTGCCCCGCCGACTGGGGCGCGATGACGGGGGACGATCGCCGCCGGTTCTGCGGCACTTGCAGCAAGAACGTGTTCCATCTGGCGGATCTGGCTCGGAAGGACGCAGAGCAGATCATCCTCTCGCACGAGGGACGCCTCTGCGTCCGGCTCTATAAGCGACCGGACGGCACCCTCACCACGGGAGACTGTATTCGGGTCACCCTTCCCCGCCGTCGCCGCCGAGGGGCGATCGCCACCGTCGCCGCCGCCATCATCGGACTCAGCAGCGTGGCCATCGCCGGGAGCGTGGTTTCGAGCATCACCCCCGAGACCGAGCTCGCCGACCAGGGCACCTTCGCGCGGAGGATCCAGGACAAGATCCTCGACCTGCGGGTTTCTCTCGGAATCGACCCCGAACCGGTCCAGTTCGGGATGGGTGAAATCGACGTCAACTGGCGAGGCTCGGGCGCCACCGGCACTGGCCCGGGGTGTGAGGAGCCGGAGTAGCCTCTCCTTTCAATGCGAGAGTACCGATCGCTGGACCCGTGGCGCTGGAACCCGCACAATCCCCTCTCCAGTCCTCCGGACCCGGTGGAGAGAGATCCACAATGCCGCCGAAACTCTCACGACGCTGGTTCTGCGCCACCTCCGCGACCGCGGGTCTCGCATTTCTCGGCCCGATCTCACTCGCTGCGGCGAATCGAACTCGCGCGGACGAAGTCGTCGGTTCGGTCGGGCGGTTCTTCCCCACCACCGATCCTTCGCTCTCGCAGGCGGTGGTCGGCGCGAGTCATGTCCGCTTCGATGAAGTTCGTGAGCTCTTGAAGGAGGATCGTTCCCTCGCGCTCGCATCGTGGGACTGGGGATTCGGCGACTGGGAGAGTGCCCTCGGCGCCGCGTCGCACATGGGCCAGCACGGAATCGCCGAACTGCTGATGGAGCACGGCGCGCGCCCGAACGTGTTCACCTTCGCGATGCTCGACCACGTCGACTCGGTGAAGGCGATCTGCGAGGCGACCCCAGGAATCCAGCGAAACCGCGGGCCGCACGGAATCACTCTGCTCGCTCATGCGCAGCACGGCAAGGCGGCGCGGGTGGAAGAATTCCTCAGCGCGCTGGGTGGCGCGGATGAACGCGAAGCGATGATCGAGTACAACCCGGAGCGACGGGGGACCTACGTCGGTGAGTATCTCTTCGAAGAGGGTGAGACCGACCGGTTGCACGTCGAGCTCACGAGAGGTGAGGGGATCGGAATCCTGCGCACCGGCGGCACCTCACGCCGCCTCCACAACACCGGCGAGCATCAGTTCTCCCCATCCGGAGCGCCGCACGTGACGATCCGGTTCAAGGTGGACGGGGAGCGTGCGACCGCACTGACGATCGAACGAGGAGCGCCGATCCTCACCGCCCTGAGGGTCGAGGGCTAGCCCGCCTTCCGAGGAGATCGCGTGCTTGATCGACCGTGAAGGCGTGCACTTCGAAGGTAGCGGCGACCGCGTCGGGCGCGCCATCTTTCAGGAAGTGTGTGCCGAGGGGGTGCTGGCGCGCTCGCTCGATGAGCGCTTCGGCCGCGGCGAGGTGCTGGGGATCACCGACAGGGTGGAGTGCTTCGAGGTGCGGTGCTCCGAAGGGGTGTTGCGCCTTGAATCTCGCATCCGGTTGACGGATCATCTCCGGCCTCCCGCTCTCGAGTCCCCGCCTGGAATACCGATCTGGCGAGAGGGAGTCAAGGGACGGGGGAGTCCAGGCGAGGGGCGCCCGGCCAGTGGCCGGACGGCTACCCTTCCTTCGCCCTCTCTCCAACCTGCGATCGAGGCATGACATGGCTCTTCCGCGCTCTGTCACGGTTTGTGAATGCTGGGCTCGCGACGGCCTCCAGTCGATCCCCACGGTCATCCCCACCGAACGGAAGATCGAGATGATCCACCGGATCGTCGCGTCCGGTGTGAAGAAGCTCGAGGTGACGTCCTTCTCGCATCCCAAGTTGCTCCCGCAATTCGCCGACGCGGTGGAGGTGATGCGCGGCATCGATCGACGCCCGGGCGTTTCCTACGTGGTGCTGATGCCGAACGAGAAGGGTTTCGACCGTCTCGAGAAGTGCCATGGTGAGGGATACGGAGCGGACGAGATCATTCTGATGATCTCGGCGAGTCAGGCTCACAACGAAGTGAACTTCCGACTCTCGCACGATGACGCGAAAACTGTCCACGCTCGAATCATCGAACGAGCGAAGAAGCTCGGCACCAGAGTGATCGGCTGTACCGGAACTGTCTATGGGTGCCCGATCGACGGTGACGTCGCCATGGCGGACGTCGTCGACATCACGAAGTTCTACATCGATGCCGGGGCGGACACGATCATGCTGGGGGATACCACCGGGGCCGCGACCCCGCTCAGCGTCCGCGAGCGCATCGGAGAGCTCCGATCACTCTGGCCGGACGTGGAATTCATCGCCCACTTCCACGACACCCGCGGCAACGGCATCGTGAACTCCTTCGTCGCGCTGGAGCTCGGCCTGCGGTACGTCGACTCCTCCATCGGTGCGATCGGCGGCCAGCCGCAGCCGAAGAGCGACACCCGCAAGTATCAACTCGGATTCACCGGGAACACCTGTAGCGAAGACCTCGTCGCACTGCTCGATGAGATGGGGGTCGAGACGGGGATCGACATCGACCAGTTCATCGAGACCGGCCTCCGCGCGGAGGAGATCATCGGCCAGCCGCTCCGTGCGAACGTGATTCGCAGCGGACGAGTGAACCACCGCCCTCGGAGCTTCGAGATCGCCTAGGAGGCTGACGGAGCTCTCGTTCGAGACGTCGTCGAGCAAGCCGGCGACGTCCGATCCGAGGTTTTCCGACAGCCTCCTAGATACGGCCCCGCAGAGCGACTCACACCTCTAGTTCGAACCTGCCTTCACGGTCTTTTGCGTCGCGTTCTCGATCGAAGCGCCGTCTCCCAGTTCGCGCTCCAGCTTGGCGAGGCGTTCCGAGAGCGCTTTGTTCTGATCGACGGCCTCCCTCAGCTCAGTGCGGAGGTCTGCGAGCTGCACTTGTGCAGGCTTGCCCGATTGGATCGCCTGGATCGTTTCGAGCGCGCTCTTGCGCAACCTCCGGTTCGAATCATTGGCCGCGATCGCCTCGAGAGTCGGGATGGTCTCCCGGGCGAGGCCAGGCTCGATGATCTGACCGAGCGCGCTCACGGCGCTGGATCGAGTGCGGGAACCGGTGTCGTCGAGGGAAACGCGAATGGTGTCGATGATCGCGAGCAACGTTTCGTCGTCGAGCTGCATTCGCTTGGTGATGTCCGCGAGTGCGCGGATGGCGGTGGGCCGACAGCTCCGCGGCTTGTCGCGGCCGGTCCACTCGGTGAGGAGGGCGATCGCGCTCGGATCCTGAACGCGTCCGAGAGCGGAGATGGCGGCGTTGCGGATCGTCTCGAACCTGGAGTCACGCTCGAGGACCTTCGTGAGAACGAGCAGGGTGTCTGACGCCTCCAGACGCGCATACGTGGAGATCGCGGTGGTCTCCACGCTGTAGCTGGGATCCCCATCGATGACCAAGGGTCGGATCGCGGCGATCACTTTCGGGTCTTGGTGGAACGATGCGAGGTGTTGGGCGCACGCACGCCGCGTCCTCGGGTGCTTCTGCCCCAGACCGCTGACGAGAGCGTCGCGAGCCGAGTCCCCACCGATCTTCGCGAGGGCGTCCGCCGCCTCGCTCTGGACCCCCCAGAATCCGTCCTTGAGGAGCGCCTCGGCGAGGATCTCGGTGTCGGCCTTGTTCTCCGAACCAGAGAAGTGTTTCACCGCTCGGACACGAGCGACCACCGAGGGGTCCTCGCGCAACTGAGAGATCCATAGGTCGCGCGGCTTCTTCTCGTCGAGGTCCATCAACACGGACTGATCGGGATCGATCCGAACCAGCGTGGGGGCGGCGGCGAGTGGAAAATGGAAGGTGGTCTGCTTCTCGGTGAGTGGGCGCGTGAAGCGCTCGAAACCATCTGCCCAGATGAACTCGACGACCAACGGGAAGTGGAAGGCGGGAGATTCCTGGGTCTGCTTCACATCGAGGCGGACCGTCTTCTCCGCCGCATCCCACTTGTAGCCGACTTCCACTACCGGATGCCCGGGGCGTTCGGTCCAGTCGTAGAAGAAGCGCTCGAACGAGCGCCCCGACACCTGCTCGATCGCACGACGGAGGTCGATGGTCTCGACCGACGCGTGGGAATGGTCACGGAGGAAGCGGCCGAGAACTTCGCGGAACGTCGAGTCGCCGAGCTGCCGCCGGAGCATGTGCAGGACCCAGGCTCCCTTGGGATAGGCTCGAGAATCGAAGACGGCCGAGGGATGAGAGTAGGCGCGATCGACGATGGGCAAATTCGCCCCGCCGCGCTTGGCGCCGCCTGCCTTTTCGAACATGTTGTACGCGAACTCGTCGCCTCCGCGATCTTCCTCTTCCCAGAGCGCCTCGAAGTAGGATGCGAAGCCCTCGTTGAGCCAGATATGGGCCCATTCGCGACACGTCGTGTAGTCCCCGAACCACTGGTGCGCGAGCTCGTGCGAGATGAGCCCGTCGGATCCACCGTCGATGAGTGAGCGCTCATCTTGCAGCGAGCGCGTGCCGAGAGTCGTGGCGGTGGTGTTCTCCATGCCTCCGCCGAATCCTTCGCAACACAGCTGGGCGTAGCGATCCCAGGGATACTCCACTCCCGTGAACTCGCTGAAGAACTCCAGCATGCGCGTGGTGTTCTGGAAGGTCTGCGAACTCCAGGAAGCGTATTCGGGGTGCACCCAGTATTCGATGGACTTGCCACGCCAGGTATTTCGAGTGATGTGAAATTCGCCGGCGATGAGGCTCATCAGGTAGGTGGAGTGCGGCTGGTCGAGACGCCAGTGAAACTTGACCTTGTCCCCGATCTCCTCCTTGGAGACGAGATGGCCGTTCGAGCTGACCTCGTAGCCACGCTTCGTCGTGATCACCATCTCCGAGGTGTGTTTTTCGCTGGGGAGGTCGAAGCAAGGGAACCAGTGCGAGCTGAAGACCGACTGTCCCTGCGACCAAACCACCGCCGGAACATCCGATTCGTCCCGAGTGGGTCCATAGAAGTGGAGACCATTCTCGGATTCCCCCACGGAGTAGTCGATCCAGAGGCTGAGAGTCTCTCCGGCCGGGACCGATTCCGCGAGCGTCACCTCGAGGTGCTGGCCATCATTCGTGAACTCTGTGGGGACTGGATTCTTCCCGCGAGAAGCGCGCACCGCGGCAACGTCCAACGCCACTGCGTCCAGGGTGATGGTGGTGACCTCGCGAAGCACCCTCAGGTCGAGACGCGCGGTCCCCTCGACGGATTTCCCCAACACGTCCACATCGAGTTCGAGTGCGACGTGCGTGCAGTCGACGAGGCGATCTTCGACGAATCGGGTCAACTCCTTCTCGTCGGCTGCAGTCAGGGTGAGGGAGATCAGGGAGAGGGCGAGGATCGCACCGGGGATCCAGAACGAGTTCGAGCGAACTCGAGCGCGGGCGCGCGTGGGCGACAACGGCATCATGGGGTGCCTTTCCACTCGAAGGACTGGGATATGGCGAAGAGTGCAGACATGAACTCTGCCGGCAAGGTACCGATCTGCCGTGACACGCGCAACCTCCACGGCACCGAGCGCGGCTTCCAGGTGGAAGGAGCGTCTCGGGAGCAGCTCGAGACGGATGCCGATCCATCGAACCTACTGCTGGCGGGAGGGTCGGAGAAGGGGTCTGTCCTCTCCTTGCCGAGTGAGTGTCCCCTCCCCGCCCCGGGTCGTGTTCGCTCCGCTCCCTCCGGCATTCCCCATCCCGGCCCCCTCCCCACGCGCGAACGGATCCGCTAGATTGCCGATCGACTTCGACGGCGGCTGCGGGCCGCGACGACGGTGAGGACCACCCGAGACGGGATCGGGACGCGCGACCCGAGAGACGGAGGAGGGCAGCATGGCCAAGCAAGTGATCGTGAGCGTGGGGACCAAGCGCGGCCTCTTCCTGCTGCGATCGGGCCCGGCCCGACGCCGCTGGAGCGTGGAGGGTCCGCTCCTCAAGGGGTGGTCGGTCCCGTACGCGATGATCGACACCCGGGGCACGCCTCGCATCCACGCCGCCGCGACGCACTTCACGTACGGCAGTACGACACTCTCCGCCGACACCGCGGGGAAGAAGTTCACTCCGGCGACACAACCTCCCGCGTTCCCGAAGCTCAACGAGAAGGCGGCGAAGTTCGCCGAACAGTATGGGATCGACAAGTCCGAGAAAATCTGGGCGATCGCACCTGGTCCCGCGAAACGCAAGAAGGTGCTCTACGCGGGCACCGCCCCCGCCGGCCTCTTCCGCAGCGAGGACCTGGGGAAGACATGGGAGCCGGTCGATGGCATCAACCGTCACTCCACCCGCGACGACTGGAGCCCCGGCGCGGGGGGACAGTGCTTACACAGCATACAGATCGACTCGTCCGATCCGGATCGCATGTACGTCGCGATCTCCGCGGCGGGTTCGTTCCGTAGTGATGATGGCGGCGCGAACTGGACCCCGATCAACCGCAGCGTGGCCGAGTACGTCGGCGCCCCGAAGGAATCGGACGTCGGCACCTGAGTGCACAAACTCCTCGTGCATCCGGCGGCGCCGGATGTCCTCTACCAACAGAACCACGTCGGGGTGTACCGCTCGAAGGACCGCGGCGATTCGTGGGAGCGGATCGACGAAGGTCTCCCCTACGACTTCGGATTCGGACTGGCCCTGAATCCGTACGACCCGAACGGCTGCTACGTCCTCCCCCTCGAACCAGGGCAGTACAGTTTCCGCGCGACCGACGGCGCCCTGCGCGTGTTCCGCTCGGGGAAGAACGGGCGCGGCTGGAAGAAGCTGACGAAGGGGCTCCCCCAGAAGAACGCCTACCTCAGCGTCCTTCGCCAGGCGATGAGCTCGGACTCGTGCAACCCTTGCGGGGTCTACTTCGGGACGGGCGGAGGACACGTGTTCGCGAGCGCGGACGAGGGGGAGAGCTGGCAGGTCGCGGCCGAGTTCCTGCCACCGGTCCAGTCGGTCACCGCCGCGGTCGTCGAATGACCTCGACCGCCCCCGCGGTGACGCTGCGCCTCCCGACCGTCCTGAAGCTAGTGGTCGGGAAGGACCTGCTCCGCGTGCGCGGTCGGACCATTCCCGAGGCACTCGAGTCCGCGTTCGATGAACTCCCGAACCTCCGCCGACACCTGCTCCTCCCCTCGGGGGAACTCCGGCCACATATCCTCTGCCTGCGCAACGGCGAGAGCATCCTGCGCGCCGAGATCGCGGACACTGCGCTCGCGGATGGGGACGAGCTCTGGATCCACCAGGCGATCTCGGGGGGGTAGGCCGCCGCGCTCGCCCCACTGCGTCGCGACGATGAGCCCGGCGTGGTCCGACGGACCTCTCCGATGCCCGTCCTTGTCCCTTCTCTCCTCCCCTGGCTAGAATGGACGGCTCGTTCCTCATCACGCCACCCTGTCGAGAGGTTCACGACGTGCACTCCCGGCAGTTCTCGATGACGAACCTCGAGACGCTCGAAGCGGAGAGCATCTACACTCTCCGCGAGATCGCGGCGGAGTTCGAGCGCCCCGTCCTCCTGTACTCGGTGGGCAAGGACTCTTCGGTCCTCCTGCATCTTGCGAGGAAAGCGTTCGAACCGGCCCCGATCCCGTTTCCACTCCTCCATGTCGACACCGGGTACAAGTTCAGGGAGATGACGGAATTCCGCGATCGCGTCGCGCGCGAGCTCGGTTTGGAGCTGATCGTCTTCCGGAACGAAGATGCGATCCGGGCCGGCGCCGCGCCCGAACCGCTCGGCACACAGCGATGCTGCTCCCTGCTCAAGACGGAGGCGCTCTTGATGGCGCTTCGGGAGCACCGGTTCGATGCCGCGATCGGCGGGGCGCGTCGCGATGAGGAACGGTCTCGGGCCAAGGAGCGGATCTACTCGTTCCGGAACCAGTTCGGGGCGTGGGACCCACGGAATCAACGCCCGGAACTCTGGGAGATCTACAACGGCAAGATTCACCCGGGGGAGAGCATCCGCGCGTTCCCGCTGTCGAACTGGACCGAACTCGACGTGTGGATGTACATCTCCGAGGAGAAGATCGAGGTCAACCCGCTCTACTTCGCCCAGGTGCGGAAAATGGTCGATCGCGGCGGAGTGTTGTTCCCTGCGGACGGGACGCGATCGAGTCGAGAGGGCGAGACGCTGCTCAGCGTCTCGTGCCGCTACCGCAGTCTCGGCTGCACACCGTGTACCGGCGCGATTCGTTCTACGGCGCGGACCCTCGATGAGGTCGTAGAGGAGATGCTCCGGTTTCGCACGTCGGAACGCGCGTCCAGGATCATCGACCATGACGTCGATGGATCGATGGAGAAGAAGAAGCGCGAAGGGTACTTCTGATCGTGGACCGCCGCCGACCGAGCCCGATTCCCGAAAGCTCGCCCCGCGAGAGCACTGCTCAGGAGTTCCTGCAGCAGTACCGCTCGCGATCGCTCCTGCGCTTCGCTGCGATCGGGAGCGTCGATGATGGCAAGTCGACGCTGATCGGTCGACTGCTGTACGACACGAACAACATCCACACCGACCAACTCGAAACGCTCGCGAAAGACACCAAGATCGACACGGCCGGCGAGCCCTTCGACTTCTCGCTGCTCACCGATGGGCTCAAGGCCGAGCGGGAACAGGGCATCACCATCGATGTCGCCTATCGCTACTTCTCGACCGAGAAGCGCAGCTTCATCATCGCGGACATCCCCGGCCACGAGCAGTACACCCGGAACATGGCGACCGGCGCCTCGACCGCGAACTTGGCGATCATCCTCGTCGACGCCCGACTCGGCGTGCTCACCCAGACCAAGCGTCATGCGTTCATCGCATCGCTGCTCGGAATCCCCCGGCTGCTCCTGGCGGTCAACAAAATGGACCTCGTCGACTACGCCGAGCGACCCTTCGAGGAGATCCGGGAGCAGTTCGCCGATTTCGCGACACGATTGGGGATCTCCGACCTGCGATTCATCCCGATCAGCGCGATGCGGGGGGACAACGTGGTCGCGCCGAGCGCGCGCATGCCCTGGTTTCGGGGGGAAACGGTCCTCGAGTACCTTGAAAACGCGTACATCGGGAGCGATCGCAATCTTATCGACTTCCGGTTTCCCGTCCAGACCATCCTGCGCGGTCCAGATGGTCAGCGGAGCATCGCGGGTCGCGTCGCTTCCGGGCGGCTTCGTCCCGGCGAAGAGGTCATGGTGCTTCCCTCGATGCGGCGGACTCACGTCCAGTCGATCCGCGAGGGGGGAAAGGAGTGCGACGTCGCGTTCGCTTCGCAGTCCGTCGCCATCTCCCTCGAGGACCATGTCGACATCGCTCGCGGTGACATGCTGGTGAGGCCCAACAACGTTCCCCACATCGCGGACCATCTCGAAGCGATGCTGGTTTGGATGACCGATGCTCCGTCGGAGACAGCCAAGCCGTACATCCTCCGTATCGGGACGAGGGAGACCCGAGCGAGGATCCAGGACCTCGCCTATCGGGTCGACGTGAACACCCTCAGCCGAGAGAGCGCCGTCTCCCTCGGACTGAACGACATCGGACGGGTGACGCTGCGCACATCGGAGCCCCTGATCTTCGACCCCTACAAGTCGAACCGCGGGACCGGCAGCTTCATCCTGATCGATGAGTCCACCCACGACACTGTCGGGGCGGGGATGGTCATCGATCGCCTCCCGCCGCATCGGCTTCGCGAGCAGGATCGGGGGGCGAGTGGGGCGAATCTCCACCCTCAAGATGGATCGGTCACCCCCGGAGAGAAGGAAGCGCGCGCCGGGCATCGTGCCGTCACCCTCTGGTTCACCGGGTTGTCCGGATCCGGAAAGTCGACGATCGCCAGGGCGGTGGAACGACGTCTCTTCGACGCGGGGCGGACGGTCACTGTGCTGGACGGCGACAACCTGCGGATGGGGCTCAGCCACGATCTCGGATTCTCCCGTTACGACCGGAGCGAGAACATCCGTCGCATCGCGCAGGTCGCGCGGCTCTTCAACGAATCCGGGGCGTTGGCGCTCGCGGCGATGATCTGTCCCTACGAGAGCGATCGTGCGCTGGCTCGCACCGTCATCGGCGAGGACCGGTACATCGAAGTCTTTGTGTGCGCACCGATCGAGGTGTGTGAGTCCCGCGATCCGAAGGGGCTCTACCGGAAGGCGCGGGCGGGGGAGATCGAGAACTTCACGGGGGTGTCGGACACGTACGAGACGCCCCGGAACGCCTCGTTGGTTCTGGACACGGAGAAGTCGTCGATCGAGGAGTGCGTCGCCCGAGTGATCCTGCATCTCGAGGAGCAGGGGATCTTGTCTCTGTCCGGATAGCGCGGATCGGCTCCCCCACGCCGAAATTCTCCATCGTCTGCCGAACCTTGGTCGGCGCATGCCACTCTCGATCTTCCCCCTATCCAATATCTTGGATTCTTGGCCCTCTGCTGGCCAGAAGAGAGCACTGGGTTTCGCGACCCGCAGTAGAGTCCATCGAGCCGGATTCCCGATTCCTCTGGAGATGGGCCCGTGCCATGAAGACTGCGCTCTCGCCAGGAAGGGTGGAGAGATGAATTGGAGGGACGGTTTGTCGCACCGGCTCGTGAGCGGAGTCGCCATCTCGACGCTCTGGTGCCTCATCGGAACCGGGTGCTCGATCCGGCAGATCGCCATCGACAACATCGCCGCATCGCTAGCGGCGAGCGGTGACGCCTTCGGGACCGATGACGACCCGGAGTTGATCCGTGATGCGGCGCCCTTCGCGCTGAAGACGATGGAGTCGCTTCTCGAGTCCGCGCCGAAGCATCCTGTACTGCTGCTCGCGGCGTGCCGGGGGTTCGCGGAGTACTCGTATGCGTTCATCCAGACCGAGGCGGACCGGATCGAGCCGGATGACTACCATCGATCTGTCGAGCTGAGGGAGCGCGCCCTACGCATGTTCCTGCGCGCCCGTGACTACGGGCTGCGTGGGCTGGAGCTCCATCACCCTGGCATCACCGATGAACTTCGGCTCCGACCCGAAGAGGCAGTGGCCTCGCTCCGGCTCGAAGAGATCGATTTCATCTACTGGACCGGAGCGGCGTGGGGACTCGCCCTCGCGCAGGGCCAGGATCGAGCGGATCTACTCGCGGACTCGACCGCGGTCGTCGCGCTGATGAGTCGAGCCTTGACTCTGGACGAGGCGTACGAGGACGGCGCGATTCACGAGGTGATGATCGATCTCACTTCGATCGAACAGTGGGGCGGCTCCCCTGAGCGCGCACGAGAGCATTTTGCGCGCGCAGTCGAATTGGCCGAGGGGAAGACGGCGTCCCCCTACGTCTCGCTCGCGATGAGCGTCTCGGTACCGGCGCAGGACCGCGGCGAATTCATGGCCCTACTCGAGAAGGCTCTCGAAATAGACCCTGACCTCGATCCTCCGCACCGCCTCGCGAACCTGATCGTACAGAAAAGAGCCCGCCTGCTGCTCGAGCGAGTGGATGACCTGTTCCTCCAGTGAACCTGTTCCGGAAGGAGAGTGCCGTGAGATCCAGCATACGTGTGAGGTCGGCGATGGCGCTCTTCCTCTTGGTGGCGGTTGCGGGGGCGACTCCCGTGCACGCCCGTGGGCGCGAGGTGAAGTTGGCGACCATGGCCCCGAGAAATTCCATTTGGAACAATGTCCTCAAGGAGATGAAGAGTGATTGGACGCAGACGACCGGAGGGGACGTCACCCTGAAGATCTACCCCGATGGGACCGCCGGGGACGAACCCAACGTCGTTGGGGACATGAAGCTCGGTGTGTGGGATGCAGCGCTGCTCACGACGTCCGGGCTGATCGAATTCGACGAATCGTTCAGCGCCCTTGCCCTTCCGGTCTACGAGTCGTACGAGGAGTTGTATCACGTCATGCAAAAGATGGAGCCCTACCTCGAGGCAAAGCTCGAGGCAAAAGGATTCGTCCTGCTCCACTGGGCGGTCGGAGGGTGGATCTACTTCTTCTCGAGGGAGCCCGTCCGCAGTATCGAGGTTCTGCAGCGGCAGAAGATCCACGTGTGGCCCGGAGACCCGGAGTCGGATCGATTCTGGACGGAGAACGGGTTCACCACCGTGTGCTTCTCCCGCTCTGATCTCCACACGCAATTGAAGAGCGGTGGGATCGATTTGATCTACAACACTCCACTCGCGGTCCTCTCGTTCCAGCTGTCCCGTCTCGCTCCGAATCGTCTGGACTTCCGGATACAGCCGCTCGTCGGTGCTACGGTGATCAGCAAGGAGGTCTGGGACAAGATTTCATCCGAGCGAAAGATCAAGATCCGAGAAGCGTGCCGCAAAGCCGAGACGCGGTTCTTTCGCGACATTCCCAAGGGCGATGACGAGGCGATGAGAGAAATGGAGAGTCACGGGGGAGCGTGCGTCACCCTGGACGAGAAAGAGAGAGCGAAGATCCAGGCGATGATGGAGAGGTTCGCCGACTACATGAAGAAGAACCAAGTTCCCGCGGAGGCCTATCGGATCGCTCTCGAACACCGCGATGAGTATCGCAGCATGCGAATGAAGGAAAAGGAGAAGAGGGAGAAGGAACCCCAGGCAGGATCGCCATGATCCGACGCCTCGCCCAGAGTGAGAGTGCCCTGGCAGGAGTGCTTCTCGTCGCCATGGTTCTGCTCCCGTTCGTCGAGATCCTCCTTCGAAACTTCTTCGGGAGCGGCATCCCGGGCTCGATCCTTCTGGGGCAGCACCTCAATCTCTGGATCGGTTTCATGGGGGCGGCGATCGCGGCCAAGGAGGGCAAGCTCCTGACCCTCGCCACGGGGAAACTGCTCCCAGAGGGACGATGGCGGCGCGCTGCCCAGATCTTCAGCGCGGCGGTTACGGCGGCGATCTCGACGCTGCTTTGCCGAGGCGGGATCGAAGTGGTCCAGCTGGACCTAAGCGGCGAGATCGCGCTGGGGATCCCGATCTGGGTCACACGGCTGATCCTGCCGGTGGCCTTCGCACTCATCGCGGTGCGAGTGGTCTGGCGAGCCGGGGATGGTGGGGTGGCGCGGGCTCTCGCGAGCAGCGGGGTCGTGGTGGGGGTCCTACTCTCCTTCTCACCGCAAATCCTCGAGGCGCTCCCCGCATGGCCGGGGATCCTTCTGATCCTCGTGGCCACGGTTCTCGGGGGGCCGATCTTCGTCGCGGTCGGCGGCATCGCGGTCGCCCTGTGGATGTCGGAAGGGATCCCCTTGGGCGTGATCCCGCACCAGGCGTACGACCTCACCCAATCACCGTTCCTCTCGGCGATCCCTCTCTTCACCGTGGCCGGCTTCCTGTTTGCGGAAGGAGCGGCGGCTCGCCGCCTCCTCCGGGTGTCCCGGGCGTTGTTCGGCTGGGTGCCGGGGGGGACCGCGGTCGTCTGCACAGTGGTCTGCGCCTTTTTCACCGTCTTCACCGGTGGGTCCGGTGTGACGATCCTGGCGCTCGGCGGCCTCCTTTTCCTGACCCTCGAGCAAGATGGCTATCGCGAGAAGTTCTCGCTCGGGCTCCTGACGGCCTCCGGCTCGCTGGGGCTGCTCTTTCCCCCGGCACTGCCACTGATCCTGTACTCCGTCGTCGCCGGGATCGAACCCGAGAAGATGTTCATCGGTGGGATCTTGCCCGGCTTGCTCCTCTTGGTGTTGATCGGCGGGTGGTGCATCCGAGAGGGGATCCGGCGCGGCGTGAGCCGGACGCGATTCGATCTGCGAGAAGTGCGAGGCTCCATCTGGAGTGCGAAGTGGGAGCTCATCCTCCCCATGTTGATCCTCTTCGCCTACCTCCGGGGATACGCCACCCTCGTCGAGACCTCCGCCGCGGCGGCACTCTACGCGTTCGTCGTGCAGTGTCTCTTCCATCGCGACGTCTCGATCCGGCGCGGGCTGCCCGACGTGCTGCACCGAAGTGTCGTTCTGTTCGGGGGGGTGCTGATCATCCTCGCAGTGGCCAAGGGTTTGAGCAAATTCATGGTGCGAGAATCGATCCCGGATCAACTCTTCGAGTGGACGCAGGGGCACATCGAGTCCCCGATCGTCTTCCTCCTCGGCCTCAACGTGTTCTTGCTGATCGTGGGATGTTTCCTCGACATCTTCTCAGCGACCATGGTCGTCGTGCCGTTGATCATTCCGATCGCGGCGGCGTACGATGTGAGTGCCGTGCACTTGGGCATTATCTTCGTCGCGAACATGGAGCTCGGCTACTTGACTCCCCCGGTGGGGATGAACCTGTTCCTCGCGTCCTACCGTTTCGAGCGACCGGTGATGACGGTCTGCAGAGCCGCACTGCCGATGTTCTGGATCCTCGCGGTCGGGGTATTGCTGATCACCTACATCCCGATCCTCACGACTTGGTACGAAGGGTAGGGGAGCGATAGCGGTATTGACTCCTCGCCGTGGATGAGCGAGTATCTTGTTTCTGGAAACTTGGTCGCAGCCGGTTTCCCATCGATCGCAGGAAACGTCGACATGGGCGTCACTCCCCCCCGCCACACAGTGACGCAAGTCTGAACCTCGGATGGGTGGCACTCGTGGATCCAGCAAGATGGAATCGGATCAAGGACATCGCATTTCGGGCAATCGAGTTGTCCCCGGGCGAGCGCCCTTCGTTCTTGGATACCGAATGTGGGGACGACGCCGAGCTCCGTCGAGAAGTCGAGAGTCTCATCGCCGCATCCGCCGATGCGGATCGATTCCTCGCCTCGCCGACGCTCGACTTGCGCCAGGACTGGGGTCGGATCAAAGACCTCGCCTACCAGGCACTCGAGCTGCATCCGAGTGATCGTTCTGCGCTCTTGGATCGCGAGTGTGGGGACGATCCAGAGTTCCGGCGAGAAATCGAGAGGCTCATCGCTGGTGCAGACAACGCCAGTGGTTTCCTGGGCCCACCCACCCTCCCGCCGGATATTGGCAGCGCGTTCGAGTCCGGAGACGCCGACGAGCCCGACGACCCCGACGAAATCTGGGTCACTCATATCGGTGACTACGAAATTAGAGGTGAACTCGGTCGCGGGGGAATGGGACAGGTCTTTCTCGCATTCGACCCGATACTGGAGCGCGAGGTCGCCCTCAAGATCCTTCCCAAGAAGTTCCAGGCTGATCCTAAGCGGCTCGCACTGTTCCGCCGTGAAGCGAGGATGGCGGCACAACTCAGTCACCCGAACATTGCGACGATCTACCACCTCGAAGAAATCGAAGGGCGATGGATGATCACCATGGAGGTGGTTCATGGGTCTTCACTGAGCGACCTCCTGAGGGTGCGATCCTTCGCGCTGGCGCAGGTCCTCGACATCGGGATCCAGATCGCGAACGGTCTCGTCGAAGCGCACACGAAGACTGAGCATCATCCTTCGATCATTCACCGGGATCTGAAACCCGGAAACGTGATGCTGACTGAATCTGGGCACGTAAAGATCCTCGATTTCGGGCTCGCAAAAGCGGTGGGGAGCGAGGATCTCCCCGTGGGGGGCGAGGGAACGGCCCTGTCCCCGGGCTCGAGTCTCGCGTCGCACTCTCCCCCCATGACCCTCCCGGGCTCGTTCATCGGAACCCTCGGCTACTCCTCTCCGGAGCAGATGCGCGGAGAGGCCGTGGATCACCGGTCAGACCTCTTCTCGTTCGGGGTGGTGCTCTACGAGTTGCTCTCCGGGAAGCCTCCCTTCGCTCGCCACCCTCACGGTCGGGCGATAGCTTCGGTGCTAGAGAGCGAACCGGACTTCGATGGACTGCGACCCGACCTCGCCAAGGTCATCGCGCGACTGCTCGCCAAGAAGCAGGAGGATCGTTACCAGAGCGCCCAGCATGCCCTCGATGATCTGGAAGCGATTCGTACCAAGATCTCGCGTGGCATCTTCGGCCGGAAGAGAGTCACGGTCCCGCTGGTGCTCTTCATGATTCTCGGGAGTTCACTCCTGATTTCGGACATGAGGAGCGAGGACACTCCCGAAGAGAAGCTGGAACAGCTCTTCGAAGGGTCTCCGCCACTTGCGGGTGACGAATTCGAGAAAGCAATCGATGAGTGGAAGCGCCTGGACCCGAATTCGCCGAGCGGAAGTTGGTGGGGACGGAGGATTGATGCAGAAACCGAGCCCGCGCGAGTGAGACTCCAGGATGAATTCCGCGAGGCGCTGCGATCCCCCGACAGAGTAGCGCTCAAGACCGCTGACACCGAGTCGACGAGAAGAACAGGCGGCATCCTGAAAGACTGCGAGTGGTTCGAGGCGAGCACAGAGTGGATCAAATCACTGGTAGACTTCCAAGCACTGGCAGAGGATGAAAAGAAGCGTATCTCCAAGATATCGGATGAAATTGGAGTGCGGTTGGATCATGAGAATCTAGGCCCACAGGATCTCAAGAAAGTGGACTCTCTGATTCCGAGCTTCGTCGATGAACGGCCGAATCAGGAACTAAGGGACTTGGACGATTGGCTAATAGAGCCACTCGACTATGCACTACGAGCGCATGACGAACAGCGAGCCGTGCTCGGAGAAGCTGTCGAGAAGCTCGTGCGCTCCAACAACTACGAGGTCGAGGATGTCGAGCTCCTCAGGGAGCTGATCGAGAAGAATGTCACCGGGGACAGCGATGTCTTGAGGAGAATCGCTGATTTTGTGCGATTGAGCGAATTGCGCGACCGAGCACTCCGCATGGAATCGTTGGAGGGACTCAAGACTCTTCGGGACGATGAGATGCAGCCGCTGATGAGCCAGTGGAATTTCCCCACCGAACGGTTTGGGGACCCCGTCCAGGTCCGCTACGAAAAACTTGAGAGTGCCCGGCAGATGCAAGTGAGTACTACTAATGCTGTCGAATCGTTCAAGGAGAAGAAGACCGACGCCCTCCTGGGTTACGATGGACCCAAGGCCTGGCTCGACGAAGCTAGAACGGTGAAGACGTGCATCGATGCGAAGATGCTTGCCGAAGCCGAGGAGCGGCTCGATCGACTTCTCGAACCTTTTCAGCTGGGGACGATGGATCTGGCCTTCCATGACCCGGCGGAGGAAATTGTCGGCGGGCTCCGCGAGCAGCTGAAGGAAGCGAAAATCGCGCAGGAGGACGCGACTATTGTCCGCGAGTGCAACGCACTCGCGCTCAAGGGAGACTTGGACGAGCTGAATGCTCGATTCGAGACGGAGCGCTGCCGCCTGGGCGGGTCTCGGCGCGAGACGCTGAGTGAAATCGAGCGCATCGTCAATGGGATGCACAGTGAGAAAGCGAGTCTCGAGAGCCTGGAGGGGCAACTGACCCGAGTTCTCTACTTCCTGGGGGTTGGGGAACCTGAAAGGGCGGCGGAGACTCTCGAAGCCCTCTCCGAAGACATCCCTGCGGAAGTCGATCGATTCACACGAGGGATCGAACAACTCCAGAGCCAGCCGGTACCTGACGATCGACTCATCCGCGACAAGCAGAGGCTGCAAGTCAGGCTGCGGATGATCGGATCCGAGGAAGATGCGGCGCTCGAATACGAATCGATGCGCCTAGGGGAAAGAGACCCGTATTGGACCGCGCGCTCTGGGGAGCGCAGTGCGATCGAGACACTCGCATTTGAGGAGACGGCCGATAGCACCATCCACATGATGCAGGCGATGCTCGAGAAAGAGGATGGGGAGTTCGACAGAGCGATCCTCAGAGCCGAGGCTGCACGCACGGCCAGGTGGACCGAAGACGGCATCTCTGCGTTCCTCGGCTGGGATCCAAGAACCATGGTCTTGAAATATCAGATGTATCAAAGCGAGTTGCGTCAGATTCTCGCGGAGAGTTACTTGGCCCGGGGCGAGTTCGCAGAGTCTTCCGAAATGCTCTGCATGGACTTTGGAAGTCCCTCAAGCAGCGCAAGAGAGTGTCCTATCCTCGAGAGTGCGAGGCTGAAGTACCTCGACCGCGTGATGAATGATGAAGGCGCGGAGGACCAGCTCGGATGTCTCGAGCGGTGTTGGCAAGCTCGGAGCGATCGGTTGGAGGCGGACGAGAGCGAACCGCAAGACGAGCAGACCCGGTTTTCACTCCTCACGGAACTGACCCTGACGAAGCTTCGCCTGGGGGACTTGGCCGGGGCCCGACGGGCTTCCCAGAGGCTCTTGGCGCTGCGTGCGAGCGACGAGAGTGCGCTGCTCCTCGACTGCCGATGCGAAATTCTCATCGCCGATCCGGACCGAAAGGCTCGGGAGGTCGCGATCGACCGAGTGATCGAGCGGCTCGGGGAGGTTTCTCCGCCGACTCCGCAGATCACGCGGATGCGGGGCTGGTACCGCTACCTGCGCGCGACCGCGGAGGGCACCATCGAGGATGAGACGCGAGATGCGTTGATCGAGCAGCTCGGGCATTCGGCGGGGGGAGCGGGGCCCGAGGAGGCACTTGCGGCGGGCTGGTTGTGCGAGATTCGGGGCGATCACGAGAGGGCAGTAGAACTGAGCGAGAGAGCTCTGGAGGCCTCCTTCGATGAACCCGCCATCTTCGAGTACTTCGGGGGCTATCGGCAGTTCGGGGAAGAAGGCGAGGGGCTGCGGAGCTTCCGAGCTCAGGCGAACGAGCTGGCTGCGGCCGCCCTTCTCAAGCTCGAGAAGTTTCCAGAGTGTTGGGAGGCGGCCAACCGTGCCATTGTGTATGGGTCAACGGGCTGGCTGCCCCACATCTGCAGAGGAATCGCGTATCTCGAGCAGCGGAATTTCAATGAGGCGAAGAAGGACTTCAAGAGTGCGAAGCTGAACGGCGCGCCCGAATGGGCTCTGAAGAACAGTACCTCACGGGTCAAGGGAATGCCGACACCTTGAGAACTCCGCGAAAGGGCCACCTCGTCATCGGAACCGTCGTTGTGGCCTCCTTCACCTGGGTCTGGGGAGCGGGGGCTGCATCGGGACAGGGCGCGAGTCTCCTCGAGCACGACTGGATCGACTATTCCGTGGAACCCCCTGCGAACGTGACCATCATCACGGGCGATCGGCTCCGTCAGACCGGCGCGCGATTTCTCACCGATGCCTTCCGCATGCTGACCGGCGTGGAAGTCCTGCGTACCAACTCCACCGAGTCGAACGTCAGCATCCGTGGCTACAGCGACACGGCGTCCGCGACGCAAGGGATGATGGGTCTGATCGATGGGCGGAGGACCTACAACCCCTTCTTCGGAAATGTCCTGTGGGACATCGCCCCCGTGAGCCTCGACGACATCGATTTCATCGAGGTGATCCGGGGTCCGAGCTCGCCGAGCTACGGATCGGATGCGATGCATGGGCTCATCAACATCGTCACGAAATCTCCACTGGACTACGAGGGGGACTATCTTTCCACGACGATGGCCGTCGGCTCCTATCGATCGGTGGTGGGCTCACTGATCCTCGTTCGCAAGCACGAAGACACGAACACTGCTCTGAAGGTTCGCCTCGGCTGGGACGACATCCAGAACTATTCGGACATCTCCGAGAACGCGAAGGGGCAGGCCCACTTGGATCTTCGACTCGCCCAGGAGCGCGAGTGGGGGCGCCTAGAGGTCAGTGGGGGGGTCAGCGACCAGCGCCTGACCGCTCTCTTTCCCACGTTGTTCGGCCTCATCCGGGCAGACCTGAGATCTGAAGCGGAAGAGTCATACCTAAAAGCGAACTACAAGCACGGAGGGGTGCGGGCGCAGCTCACTTGGTCGGCGTTCGACGCGAATGCCGTCCCGGACAAGTTCTACACGCCGTTCCGGGTCGACCTCGACGTCATCGACTTCGATGTCCAGTACTCCACCCCCGCAGTCGAAGACCACTTCCTTTCGTTCGGAGTGGGATATCGAGTCTCGACATTTGATACGAAGCACAGCGATGTCACCGCAGGACGACATCAGACCGATCTCGCGTGGGTGTTCTTCCAAGATGACTGGCGCATCGACAAGGTGTTGTTCACGTACGGCGCGCGGTACGATGAACACTCCGTGACGGGGGGGGAACTCTCGCCGCGCATCGCGGCAGTCTGGCAGATGTCGGATGACCACTTTCTTCGTGGGTCGATCGCCTTCGGACATCGCGACCCGTCGCTCCGCGAAATCTGGTTCGACATGCCGGTCAACGACCTGGGATTTCCAGCGTCAGTGCTGGGAAACGAGAATCTCGATCCGGAGAGGATGCGTTCCTTCGAGATCGGTTACTACGGCTACCCGGTCGATGTGCTGACGAAGGACACATCTCCGAGTCGAACTCCGAAAGTTGGGGTTTCCCTGTACTACAACATGATCGATGATCTGATCTCGTTCGTGCAGCAAGGCACCGTGATCACCCCCCAGAACAAGTTCGACGAAGAATCCTACGGGTTCGAGCTCGAGGGCGAGTGGTCGCGCGAGTGGTCGCCTCAGAGCTCGCTCACGTTGTTCGGGAACTACTCCCGCAACTACCGACGAGACCGGAACCCAGCCCCGAACACCGATAAGGAGGTGGGCAAGGCCCCTCGGAGCATGGCAAACGTCGGCACGAGGATCAGAGAAGGAAAGTTCCGTGGGATGCTGTGGCTGAACTTCTTCGGAGAGACGGAGTTTCTCGAGCCGAAGGTGAAGGTGGACGAGTATTACCTGCTCAATGGGCAGATTTCATACAAATGGACGGAAAACATCGATGTCTTCATTCAGGGGATGAACATCCTCGACAACGACCATCGGGAGCACCCCGAAGCAGACGACTACGGGGCTACGCTGATGGTCGGGTTTCAGTTTCGATGGTGATCGGGCTCCGGGAGATGCTACGACTCGAGGTCTGAAGCTCCCAGCTCCCGATAGAGCCAAGCGCGCGCGAGGGTCCAGTCTCGCTTCACCGTGCTCGCCGAGATGCCGAGGGTCTGCGCGGTATCCTCGATGCTCAGGCCGGCGAAGAAGCGCAGGTGAACCACTCGGGCCATCTCCGGATCGAACTTCTCGAGCTTCTGGATCGCCTCGTCGATATCCATGACATCCTCTGGCTCGGAGATATGGACCAAGTCCTCTGCGTCGATCCGGCGACGCGCCTCGCCGCCGCCGCGCTTCTTGCGCCCCCGCTTGCGCGCGTGGTCGATGAGGATCCTCCGGATCGCTTGCGCCGCCGCCATGTAGAAGTGGGCGCGGCTCGACCACCCCGGATCCTCGGCCCCGACCAGTCGGACATACGCCTCGTGGACGAGCGCCGTCGCCTGGAGGGTGTGCCCTGCGCGTTCGTTCGCCATCTGCTTCTGGGCGAGGCGGCGCAATTGGTCGTACACGAGGGGAAGCAGCTCGTCCGCCGCTCTCTCCCGACCATCCACCGCCTCTGCGAGGAGGCGCGTCACCTGCTGCTGAGACGTTTCGGGCATCGCAGAATCCATCTCGCTCAGTTTTTCACCTGAATACGTCGTCGACACGATGGACTCCATTCTTCCGGTGTTCTGCGGGTCCCACAAGCCTGGCGTCGCCACACCCATCCACTCTCAGGGCGTCGAATCTGGAGCGAGCAGATCACGAACTCTCAAGTGCCCTTGAAATCACGAGTTAAGGTTCTGCCTTGGCGTTGCTCCTCACCCTCTGTGGGGAGCTGTACAGTCTGCTCCGTCCCTTCATGAGCCCAGGAGCGATCGATGACGAGCAAGCGGGAGAACGATCGCCGGAACCCGGTGCTCCAGGAGCGTGCCCCGCACCTCACGCCGGAGTTTGCCGCGCACTTCCTCGAAGAGCGATATGACCTGACGGGAACGGTCGAACTGCTCGCCAGCTACGTCGACCAGAACTTTCGAATCGTCGAACCGAGCGGGGCGAGCTGGGTCCTGAAGATCTCGAACGCGGCCGAAGACGCAGGAGAACTCGATCTCCAGCATCGCGTGCTCGAGCGGCTCGCTGAGGCGGTACCTGGTGTCTCTCCGATGGTCCGACGATCTCGGGCTGACCGCGAAATCGAATCGATTCCCGGGCGAGGTGGGCGAGAACACCTCGCTCGAGTCGTCTCCTTCCTCGACGGACCGCTGCTCGCTGCGCACTCTGCTGTGAGCGATGAGACATGGCTCGACCTCGGCCGCCTGCTCGCTCGGGTCGATGTCGCACTGCACAGCTTCGAACATCCGAAGATGCATCGGACCCTGCGATGGGACCTGGCGCAGGCGTCCTGGTGCGCAGGCCTCTCTCGGGAAATCAGCGCTCCGGCTCGGCGAACACTCATCGAGCGTGCTCAGATCCAATTCTTCGGTGACGTGCACCGCAGGCTCGACGTGCTCCCGAAGCAGGTGATCTACAACGACGCGAACCCGGACAACCTCACCGTGACGATCGAGGCCGGAAATCCCCGAGTGCGAGGGATGTTCGACTTCGGGGACACGATTCACAGCGCGAGGGTCTTCGAACTCGCCGTGGCGGCAGCGTATGCCGTCTTCGATCGCCCGCGCCCGCTCGAGGTCCTCTCCGCCCTCGTTCGGGGATATCACGAGGAGTGCCCGCTCGACGAATGCGAGCTCGAGACGCTGTTGCCCTCGGTGCAGATGCGCTTGGTCCTGAGCGTCTTGATATCGGAGTGCGACGGTCGGGCCGCCCCCGACAACGAGTACATCCGCGTGAGCGAGGACCGTGCGTGGAACGCGCTCGAAGCCCTCGATTCGATCGAGCCGAACGACGCGCTCGAGCAATTCCGCTCCGTGTGCGGCCGAGAGCAATCCCCGCCCCGTCCGGACGGATCTGCGCTCTTCGAGCGCCGTACGCGCCACGTCGGACCCGCCCTCTCCCTCGCCTACCGGAACCCGCTCCACATCGTCCGGGGGCGCGGCCAGTATCTCTTCGATGCGAATGGGCGGGCCTATCTCGACGGTGTGAACAACATCGCGCACGTCGGGCACTGCCATCCTCGCGTGGTGGCCGCGGCGACGGAGCAGATCGCAGCTCTGAACACGAACACCCGGTACCTTCACGAGAGTCTCGTCCGCTACGCCGAGCGGCTCGCCGGACTCTTCCCGGCGCCGTTGGAGGTTTGCACCTTCGTGAACTCGGGGAGCGAGGCGAACGAGCTCGCGATTCGGATGGCGCGCGCACAGACCGGACGGCATGCGATCCTCTCGCTCGTCTCCGGATACCACGGCAACACGACTACACTGATCGATGTGAGCTCCTACAAGCACGACGGGCCGGGGGGAGCGGGCGCGCCGGAGTGGGTGTACACGGCTCCGTGTCCCGATGCGGTGCGCGGGGTCCATATCGGCCCCGGAGCGAAGGACCGCTACGTCGAGGAGATTGCACGTCAGTGCGAGCAGGCCGCGGCGGACGGGCGCCCGATCGCGGGATTCATCGCGGAGTCGATCATCGGCTGCGGGGGACAAGTCGTCCCCCCCGAGGGATTCCTGCGAGAAGCGTTCGAGGTCGCGCGAGCGGCGGGCGCGGTCGCGATCGCCGATGAGGTGCAGGTGGGCTTCGGGCGCACGGGGGCGCACCTCTGGGCGTTCGCCGCCCAGGGAGCGACACCCGACATCGTCACGCTCGGGAAGCCGATCGGGAACGGCCACCCGCTCGCCGCGGTCGTGACCACTCGCGAGATCGCCTCCTCCTTCGCCGGTGGGATGGAGTTCTTCTCCAGTTTCGGGGGGAACCCCGTCTCGTGTTCGGTGGGGCTCGCGGTTCTCGATGTGCTCGAAGAAGAGGGGCTTCCCGAGCACGCGTCTGCGATGGGTGCACGACTCCTCGACGGCCTCGAGGTACTCCGCGGGCGACACGAGGCGATCAGCGACGTGCGCGGCCTCGGACTGTACCTCGGAGTCGAGCTCTCACGCCGCGTCCAGAACGAGCTGTGCCCGGCCACCGACCTCGCTGCGCGGGTGGTCGAACTCGCGCGTCAGAGCGGGGTGCTCCTCTCCACCGACGGACCGCACCGAAACGTGCTGAAGCTCAAGCCTCCCCTGCCGATCCGTCCGGAGGAGTGCGATCTCCTCCTCGCCGTACTCGACCGGGCTCTATTGTTTCTTTGACATGCACCCTCGGTCGGGGTAAACGCGTGAGGTCGAGAATCGTCCGTGGAACCACCGGTTCGGAGAGATGCGATGACCGAATACGAAAACTTTGCAGCGACTCCGTTCGGGCCGCTCTGTGACCATATGGAGAAGGTCAAGCAGTGCGTCATGCTGGTCGCCCCGATGTTCGAGAGCCTGCTCGCAGGCAACTGGGAGGAACTGGAGCAGCGAGCCGAAGCGATCTTCAAGATCGAGCACCAGGCGGACATCATCAAGAATCAGATCCGCAAGGCGATGCCTCGCATGTTCGCTCTGCCGGTGTTCCGGGGAGATCTGCTCGCCTATCTGAAGCTGCAGGACGACATGGCCGACGCAGCGGAGGACATCGGGGTGGTATTGACCCTGAAGCGCTTGTCCCTCCCGGACGAACTCGTCGATGACCTCCGGCGCTACGTGGCGAAGACGATAGAGGTCTGCCAAATCCTCTTCGCTTGTACCGACCAACTGGCGGACCTGAGGGAGGCGGACTTCTCCCGCAATCGAGGCCGCGCGATCATGGATCTCGTCGCCAAGGCGGAGCACGCCGAGTGGGAAGCCGACAAGGAAGAGTACGCCCTGTCGAAGCGGCTCTTCGCGCTCGACGACGTCATCTCGCCCACCGATATCTATCTCTGGTCGAAGATTCTGATGGAGCTCGGGAAGCTAGCCAACCACGCCGACAAGACGGCGGAACGCCTGCGGCGAATGATCACTCGCTAGCCTGGCATCCTCATGGACCTCTCCAGTCTCACCTTGCTCGCTCAGCTCGACCTCACCGGCATGAGCCCCTTCCTGTGGGCGTCGCTGCTGGTCGCGGTCGTCATGCTCATCTGGGATACAGTCGAAGTCGGGCGGAACGACGCAGCCAACTTGGTCAATGCAGTGTTCGGGGCCCGGATCCTCTCGCGCAGGAATGCGGTCTGGGTCGCTGGGGTAGGCGTCGTGTTGGGTGCGAGCATGTCCTCTGGCGTGATCGAGACCGCTCGCAAGGGGATCTTCGATACGGCATCTCCCGATCTGGTGATCCAGACCGCACTCGCGATCTACATCGCGGTCTACATCGTCGATACCGTGCTGCTCTACGGGTACTCGGCCTTCGGGATGCCGGTGAGCACCACCGCTTGCCTCGTGTTCGAGCTTCTGGGCGCTTCGTTCGCCGTAGGAGGCTTTGGGATCGTCCAATGGGACAGCGCCGGGACGGTCGTTCTCGCGATCGTCATGTCGATCGTCATCAGCGGGATCGCCAGCTTCTTCGTTCAGCGCGTGGTGCGTGGATCGATCGGGAGTAGAGGAGAGAATCTGATCACCCTCCTGTTGCACGGGGGGTGGGCCGGGGGCGGCATGCTCGCCATGCTCGCGTACTTCATGGTGATCAAGGGGATGAAGAGCGTCGGTGTCGTGAAGTCCTTCAACGAGAGTGTCATCCAGAAATACGATGCAGCTCCCGTCGTGCTGGTGCTCTGGCTGATCTTTGCGGTCATGATCCATCTTGGACTGGTGACGTTCCGGAGGAGATTCGCGAAGCGTTTGTTCCCGGGACTCGCGATCATCGGCACATTGTGCATGGGCTTCGCGTTCGGCCAGAACGACCTCGCGAACTGCGCTTCGCCGGGGCTGGCGGCCCTGAAGCTCATCGAGCATCGCGAAGATGGGGTCGCGCTGGCGAGTCAGGTGAACTTGACCGGTTGGATGCTTCTCGGTTGCGGCGTATTGCTCCTGATCGGGATGCTCAGCAAGAGGGCGCATCGAGTCACTCAAGCCGCGGTGAGCGTGGGGAGCATGTCGAACGTGGTCGCCCTCTATGCGCCGAACTGGTGTCTCGGCCTGGCTCGCAGGTTCGACCGGGCGCGCGACGGGGATCGAGCCCCCTCCCCATCGCTCGCACCGTCTCCGCTCGTTCCCGGGACCGACCAAGGCCGAGACTACGACTCGCTCCGGGCTTGCGTGATCCTCGGGGTGTCCGCCAGCGTGATCGCGATGGCCTCCAGCTTCAAGCTGCCGGTCTCCACCACGTACGTCACCTTCGCTGCGGTCGTGGCGACCGGCGCGGCCGACCGGATCCTGCAGAGGGGTGATGCGGCCCTCAAAATGGCGCGAACGATCTGGGTGGTCTTCAGCTGGTTCAGCGCTGCCGTTGTCGCGGCGGTCGCGGCGGCGCTCGTCTGCAAGCTCATCGTCCTCCTGGGTCTGTGGGGAATCGTGATCGGTCTGGCTGCGAATTTCGTGGTGAGGATTTTCCTCAAGAACCGGGGAGATCGTCAGATGAAGCGAACGGAGGAAGAAGCCGAGGACCGGCTGAACCCCGAGCTGTTCACCGACTACGAGGATTAGCAGTCCGCCTCGAGAAGTGCTTCCGATCCGAGGGATAGAGATTGCAAGCCCAGTGCTCCCTCCCAAACGCAGGCGCTCCCCCGGACTCCGTCCCCCCCCACCCGTGAAGACAACGATCGATAGGAAGTTCTCCCCGCATCGGGCAGGATCGGCAGTCGCCGAGAGGAGCGCCCCATGACCGAGCGACCAGCGACCGAGAGACCAGAGTCCGAGAGACACCATCGCATCGACACCCGTGCCGTCCACTCCGGAGATCCGGTCCCCCGCTGGGGGGGGGCGATGGTTCCTCCGATCTTCCAGTCGTCCGTGTTCGAGTACCGCGGCGAGCCGGGGAGCTACCACGACATCGTGTATCCCCGGCTGAACAACCTGCCGAATCACCGAGCCGTCGGCGGCAAGATCGCAGCGCTCGAAGGGGCGGAGCGGGCGATCCCCACCGCCAGCGGCATGGCGGCGATCTCGACCACCCTGCTCTCGGTGCTCGGGGACGGCGGGCACTTGCTGATCCAGGATCAGCTCTACGGTGGGACGCACATCTTCGTGACCGGGCATCTCCGCCGCTTCGGGATCGACTTCGACTTCATCGACCCCGATGACCCGGCCGCCTGGGAAACGAAGGTTCGCCCCTCGACCCGGGCGGTGTTCGTCGAGTCGATCGCGAACCCGGTGACGCGCGTCATCGACCCCGACCGGGTGGTCGCATTCGCCCGGGCCCACGGACTGTTGTCGATCGTCGACGCGACCTTCACGACCCCGGTGCTCTACCGTCCGATCGAACGAGGCTTCGACATCGTGCTGCACAGCGCGACGAAGTACCTGAACGGCCACTCCGATCTGGTCGCGGGGGCGATCGTCGGATCCGAGGAGACTCTCGCTCCGATCTCCGTGCTCCTCGATGAACTCGGCGGAACCCTCGATCCGCACGCGTGCTTTCTCCTCCACCGGGGACTGAAGACCCTCCCACTTCGGATGCGGAAGCACTGCGAGAGCGCGATGTCGCTCGCACGCATCCTCGAGGCGCACCCGTCGGTCACCGTCGTTCACTACCCCGGGCTCGAGGGTCACCCCGACCACGCGATCGCCTCGCGCTGCTTCGAGGGCTTCGGCGGGATGCTCTCGTTCGAACTGGGCGGCGGGGCGAAGGCAGCTCGTCGCCTGATCGACCGACTCGAGCTGCCGTCGGTCGGGCCGAGCTTCGGTGGGGTGGAGTCGTTGGTGACGCGCCCCGCGACGACGTCTCACGCAGGGATGACCCCGGAGGAGCGGGAGACGCTCGGAATTTCAGACGGATTGGTGCGGGTCTCGGTCGGGATCGAGTCCGTCGAGGACCTCATCGAAGACTTCGAACGAGCGCTCGCAGACTGAGGTCTGAACTCATGAGCTCAAGGAGTCTGCCGATCCCCGCCCGTCGCGAGGCGAAGACCGTACGTCGCGCGATTCTGGTCGAGCATCGCCCGGGCCCGCCTCGACTCCGAGTCCGCCAGCGCGGACTCCAGATCGAGGACCTCGATCAGAAGGCCCTCCCCGGCGTCGAACCGCGCCTGAGCGAGACGCCTTGCCTCTGTCGCGGTCGTGATGTTCGCTTCCGCGGCGGCCAGATCGCTGCCGGAGACTTCGATCCGCTGCCAGAGCGATGACACCTCCGCGACCGTGTGCCGCTCCAGTTGCTGGAGTTGCACCTGGGCGCGGCGGCGGAGAGCCTCGGCCCGCCGCACGGAAGCCGAGTTCCCCCCCCCGAACTGCCAGCCGAGCCCCAGGTCGATCACACCTTGATCCTTCAGATCGCCGACGTCGGGACCGAACCCGCCGTAGCGGCCGACGACGCTGAAGGACGGGTAGACCCAAGCCTCTGCGGAGCGCTCTTCCTGGAGGGAGGCATCCACGGCGACCCGCGCCGCCCGCAGGTCGGGCCGATTCTCGAGAGCGAGAGCGGAGAGCGCCGCGAGTGGCACCACAGCGTCCCCTGTCGATCGGAGTTCGAGCGATCCGTCGCGAGGAACCAACAGCGCCGGGTCTTCCAGGACGAGAAAGTCGCGCAGCCAGCCGGACGCGATCACGGCCTCCGCCTGCCACCGCGCGACCTCGCTCTCGCTCGTCACGAGATGGGCGCGCGCGCGGAGCGTATCGACGTGCAGGCCATCCCCTCTTTGCTCTCGCGCCTCGGCGACCGCCACCAGCTCCGCCGCAGAGGCGAGCATCCGCTGGCGAATCTCCACCTGGGCGTGAGCCTCGACCAGATCGAAGAAGAGCTGGCTCCCGCGCCAGAGCGACCGCTGAACCGCATCCTCGAGTTCGAGTTCGCGCATTCGCGACCGGGACCTGGCCGCCGATCGGCGATGCCAGGAGCCGATCGGATCGGTCTCGTACCGGAGCTCCAACCCCGCGAAGTAGTTCTGCTTGTGGACGTCGAGGAAATTGCCTTCGGTCGCCTGTGCTTCCCCGTCGTGTCGAAAGTAGGTGACCCTCGGACCGATGGTCGGCAGCAGTGCGGAATTCGCCATCGACGCCTCGGCGTCCGCCATGTTCACGAGTTCCCGCGATGACTCGATGTCGAGTGAATTGCTTCGGGCGAGTTCCAATACCTCTTCGAGGCCGATCTCCCGTGGTCCATCCGCGTGGGCCGGTGGCGTCGGAACGACGTACTCGAAGGCAATTTCGCTGTCGGCATTCTGCGGTGAAGAGATCGGCTGCGTCGCAGCCGGATCGGGTCGATCTGCGGAGCTGCCGCAGCTGACCCCGATCAGCGCGATCGACAGGAGCGCGGGGCGCAAAGCTCGTACTCTAGGCATCGGTTCCACCCTCGACTAGTCGATCACCGGGTCGAGACGGTCTCCCGGGGAGATCTGACCCTTGCCGGCGAGCACCACCATTTCGTTCCCTTCGAGACCGCCCGTGATCTCGACCGTCTCTCCATCGTCGAGCCCGATCGAGACCGGCACGCTCTTGCAGATCCCGCCTACGCTCGAGAACACGAAGAATTCCCCGTGCCCGCCGAGGAGACTGCCGGCGGGGAGGGTGAGCACGTTTTCCCGCTTGATCAATTCGAAGCTCACGCTCGCGAACATCCCGGCGTAGAGGAGAGCATCCGCATTCTCGATGATCACCTCGGCGGTCATCGTCCGCGTGCGCGGATCGAGATCTTGGGCGAGCCGCGTGATCTTCCCGATGAACGTGCGATTCGGGTAGGCGCGGCAGACCAGGGTCGGCTGGCCTCCGACGTGCACGTACTCTAGATCGGACTCGGGGATCTGAACGTAGGTCCTGACCGTCGAAAGGTCCTTCACGGTGACGATCGCCTGGCGACCGGAAGATGTGCTCCCGACCACGACCGCGCCCGGATCGACGAAGCGCTTGGTCACGACTCCCGCGAAGGGAGCCCGGATCGTGGCGAACTCGACCCGAGTGCGCGACACGGTGACTCGCGCCGCGGCCGCAAGCAGGTCCGCCTCTTCGACGTGGACCATCTCCACGGCCGTCTGTTTCGCCGCGACCGCCATCGCAGCCTGGGCCCGCGCCGTCGCCAGCTGCAGCTCCATCTCCTCGACCTGGGCATCGGTCTTGGCGCGGTCCTGCTGCAGCGCCTTTGCCCGGTTCAGGCGGACCTCGGAGAGGCGGACCTCGGCCTGCTCACGATTCACCTTCGCCTCGGCCTCTGCGACTCCACTTCGGGAAAAGCGAACAGTGGCCTGCTGCGCCGCGAGCTCGGCTTCGGACCGAACAAGGTCTGCCTCGAGGTCGGGCACCGCGAGCACCGCGAGCACTTGCCCCTTCTTCACCGCGTCGCCGATGTCCACTTCGATGCTCGAAAGCACTCCGGTCACCATCGAGTAGAGAATCGCCTCCATCGCGGGGAGGATCTCGCCCGGCTTCTCGGGAAGGGACCGCACCAATGTCTTTCGTTCGGGTCGCACCACCTGCACTCGGTGGGCGCCGTCGTCCTGAGCCAGGATCGACTCGAGTGGGGAGCCTAGCGTGACAGCGCCGATCAGGGCACAGAAGATCGCGGATCGGGTGGTCCGGCTGCGGGGACTCGATCGAGCCGGCATTTCGGCGCTCCTCTGCATTCTTCCTCCACGGCGTGCACTCATGGGTTCTACGATTCAGAGTCTCGGGCGAGCAGATCGGGGTCGACCCGCACCCGGCTGGTCAGCAACTCGTACAGAACGGGAACGACGACGAGCGAGAGGGCCATCGCACCGAGCACTCCCCCGATGATCGCGCGAGCGAGCGGAGCGTTCGCACCGCCGCCGTATCCGATCGCCATCGGCAGGAGAGCGAAGGTGGCCGCGAGCGAGGTCATCAAGATCGGCCGGAGTCGATTGCGCGCCGCTCTGCGGATCGCTTCGCGCACATCCAGTCCGCCATCCCTCAGCCGGTTCGCGTAGTCCACCATCAGGACGCTGTAGGCGACCACGATGCCGGTCATCATGATCGTTCCCATGAAGGACTGAATGTTCAGGCGAGTACCGGTCAGGTAGAGCATCCAGGCCACACCCGTGAATCCTAGAGGGACCGCGGTCAGGATGATGAGGGGGTCGCGGAACGACTTGAAGATCGCGACGAGGACGAGATAGACGAGGAGAGCCGCGATCGCGAGGCCGAGGGCGAACTGCCCGAAGGAGTCCCGCGCCTGTTGGATCTCACCTCGAACGTCAACCCGATACCCCTTGTCGCCGTACTCACCGGTCAGTTCTCGGATCCGGGTGGAATTCTCCAGTCGATCCTCGATGTCGGCGACGACCGACCCGAGGTCTCTCCCAGCGACGTTCGCATAGACATTGGTGACTCGGGTGATATTGAGATGGTTCACGACCGTCGGGCCGCTCGTACGCTCGAGCTTCGCGATGTTCCGGAGCAGGCTGGGTTCGGCATCGGTGCCATCGGTAGCGCGTATTGGGATGTTCTCGAGGGTGGAGAACGAGTTGATCTCGTCCTCGGGGTACTGGGCGCCGATGAAGTAGTGGTTCCGCTTCTTCTTGTCGATCCAGAAGGACGGTTGGAAGGTCACGCTCGAGTTGGTCGCTGTGACGATGTTGCGGACGACCTCGTCGGGGGTGATTCCGAGGTACCCGGCCCTCGTCCGATCGATGTTGACGTGGACTCCGGGGTAGTCGAGGCGCTGCGCGATCCGGACGTCGACGGTCCCTTCGACCTGTTGCACCTCTTCGACGATCGCCCGCGCATAATCCTGCCCCACCTCGAGTTTGCTGCCGGTGATCTGGATGTCGATGGGGGAGGGCAGTCCGAAGTTGAGCGCCGCGGTGAGGATTCCGCCGGTGTCGAACGAGGTCTCGATCCCCGGGAACTTCTCGTTCAAGCGAGCCCGCAGGAGCGCCGCGTACTCCTGCGAGCTGCGCTTTCGCTCCCCCTTCAGCTGGACCAGGATGAAGGCGTCCATCGGGCCCGCGTTCGGGGTGTAGGCCGCGGGCCAGTCCATCAGCACGCCGAGGTTCGAGATCAACATTTGGAGGTCCGAATTCGGGTCCACATCGCGCGGGTCCCAGGTGCCGATCACCGATTTGACCTCGTTCTCCACCTTCCCGATGAGCTCCTCCGTCGATTCGATCCGGGTCCCCGACGGTGCTCTCACGAAAATGGTGAACTGTCCGGAGTCGGTGGCGGGGAACAGCTCCTGGCCGATCTTGGTGGGAGTGATGCCCCAAGGAATTCCAGGGAGAAGGCCGACCGACACGAACAGGAACGCGAGGACGACCCCTGCCATCAGCAGGCGCGCTCCGAGGACTCGCTCGAGCAGACGCGAGTACACGACGCCGAGTCGTCGCATGAAGGCGGGTTCGTGCGCCGAGTCATCTTCGCCGTGGGAGTCATCCGAGGTCGGCTTCAAGAATCGGGCGCAGCAGAGGGGGACCACCGTCAGAGAGACGACGAACGACGCCGCCATGGCGAGGATCACGCTGACCGCCAGCGGCGTGAAGAGGAATCGGGCGATGCCGGTGAGGAGCACCACGGGAAAGAACACGACCATGATCGTGATAGTGGCCACCAGAACGGGTCCCGCGACTTCTCCGGCTCCGTCGAGCGCCGCCCGGATCGGAGACTTCTTCATGCCCAGATGCCGTGAGACGTTCTCGAGCACGACGATCGATTGGTCGATGATCAGTCCGATCGCCAGCGCCAGTCCGCCCAGTGTCATGCTGTTGATCGTGTTCCCGGAGAAGAAGATGCCGATGAAGGCGGCGAGGATCGAGAGCGGCAGTGAGATCAGGATGATCATCATCGACCGCACGCTGGCGATGAACAGTAGGACGACCAGAGCGGCGAGCCCGGCCCCGATCAAGCCCTCGCCCTGCAAGGCGCTGATCGATTCGCGGACGAAGATCGACTGATCCATCACGACCTCGAGCAGGACATCGCCCGCGCCTTCGTACATGTCGACGACGCGCTGACGGATCTGGGCGAGTTTGGTGCGGATCTCGTCGACGATCTCGATCGTGTTCGCCCCGGGCTGGCGGTAGATCGGGATGTACACCTGGCGGCGGCCGTTGATCCGGACCACGTTCGTCTGGATCGACTGGCTGTTCTTGGCTTGCGCCACGTCGCGCAGGAATACCGGTGACCCGTCGACCACCTTGATCAAGATGTCGTCGAGCTCCGAAATCGCATCCACCATCGCGTTGGTGGTCACCATGTAGTCCAGGTTCCCGAGTTTCGCGTTCCCGGTGGGGATGAAGACGTTTTGTTTCTGGATCGCGCGGACGACGTCCATCGGGGTCAGACCGCGCGCTTGAAGGGCTTCACGATCGACGTACGCGAGGATTCGACGGAGCACCCCGCCGTAGACCGCGGGCGCGACGACGCCGCGGATGGACTGCAGGCGGTTCCGGAGCTCGTAGTACGCGACGTCGTAGAGTTGCTGTTCCGACATCGTCTCCGAGGAGACGCTGACGAGGCAGAGCGGGACCGAGGCGGTGGGGTCGAATGGCATCACCATGGGGGGGATCGTCCCCGGCGGGAGATAGAAGAGGTCGCTCATCGCGTAGCTCGTCACCTGGGACATCGCACTCTCCATGCTGATGTCCTCGCGGAAGAAGTCCTTGACGATGGAGACCCCCGTCATCGACTTCGCTTCCTGGTGCTCGATCCCGACCGATTGTCCGGTCCAGCGCTCGATACGGCTGGTGATGTCCCCTTCCACCACTTCCGGCGGCATGCCGTTGTAGAAGGTGACGATCTGGACCGCCGGGGTCTTGAAGATCGGGAGGAGGTCGGCGGGGATGCGCGAGAGGAAGATCACCCCGAGCGAGACGATCGCGAGTGCCACCACCAGGACGAAGTACGGCGAGCGCAGCGCAAGACGCACGAGCCACATCGGGACACTCCTCCTGAGCGGGGGGCGCAGAGAGCCGAGAGGGTGGAATTGCGGTCCAGGACGCAGAGGCGGCAGAACGTGAGTCAGTATTCAGGAGTTCCAGCATAGGCGGAATGGGAAAAAAATGCTCAACGAGGGAAGGACCAGTGCCCTACCGGACTCGGCTACCGTCCGCGACTGCGTCCGGAGGATGGACGATCACCGTTTCACCATCTCGCAGCCCCTCGATCACCTCGGCAAAGTATCCATCGCGGTGTCCGATGCGCACGGCGGTACTCCGCGCGCGCCCGTTCTCGGCGCGAAAGACCCCCCAGCCGCCCTCCAGGCGGAAGAGTGCACCTTCGGGGACGCGGAGGACATCGCTCTCTTGCCACGAGATCACGCTCACCTCGACCCGGAAGCCGTCCCGCAGCGTCGCTACCGCGTCGCCCTGATCGAGATCGAGCACCACATCGACTCGCTGTTCCTCGACCCCGAGAGCGGAGATCTTCGTGACACCGCTCGGTTCGACCCGGCGCACCCGCGCCGCGAGTTCCTCGCCGCCCCAGCCGTGGATCCTCGCCGGCATCCCCGAAACCATCCGAACCGCGTCGGTGGTCAGGAAGTCGGCGACGATCTCGAGCGCACCGACATCGCCGAGCTCGAGCAGCGGCTCTCCCGCGGCGATCGGGCCCTCACTCTCGCGGACGACCCGCAGGACCTGACCGTCGATCGGGGAACGCAGAGTGAGGCTCCGCTCGGCTTCTTCGCCCTCTTCACCTACGGGGAAGCTGCGGGCGAATGCGGCGCGGGCGACTTCGAGCTCGTGCTCCGCGATCTCGACCCCGACGATGGCCCGGCGCGCGTCCCCTTCGAGTCGGCGAAGCACTTGCTCGGTGAGATCGCGCTCACGGGCGCTCGCATCTCCCGCCCCTTCGAGATTCCGCAGCCGCGCGAACTCGACTTCGGCGAGGCGCTGAAGCTCTTCCGCCTGCCGCACTCGCTCTCCGGCCTCCGCAAGCGCAGCCGACGCGGCGGCAACCCGACCATGAGCCTCCTCTTCTGAGCGAGCATCGAGGAGGCGGGCCGGGGGAGGATCGATCGAACAGAGCGCGGTTTCCCCTGCGACGACCGCGTCTCCCGCCTCCAGGGTGATGCGCCGCACGACCCCTGCGAGGGGGGCTCGCACCGCGTAGCGATCGCGCACGCGGGTCCGGCCTTCGTGGTCGAGCGTCTCCGCGATGGCGCCGCGGGCGACCGGGGCGATCTCGACCAGGATCGCGGTCGGTCGGAAGGCGAGGGCGATCGCCGCGAGCACCACGAACATCCCGATGATCCACCACTTTCGCATCGCCCTTACTCCCTGGTCTTCAGGACCGCCACCAGGTCGAGGCGGTCGAGGTGTCTCCTGACCCACAGTCCGGCGACCGTGGATGCGATGAGAATCGTCAGCGTCGCGTCCGCGAACGTGCTCGGATCGATCACCACCGGCAAGCGGTAGAGCTCGCTGTCGAGACTGGTGAGCAGGAGGGTGGCGAGTCCTACCCCGATCAAGAGCCCCACCGGGATCCCGAGCAGGGTCAGGAGCCCGATCTCGCCGAGCAGGATCTCCGAGATCTCCCGCCGACGGTAGCCGAGCACTCGGAGACTCGCGAGCTCGCGGCTGCGCTCCGCGAGGATGATCCGTGCGTTGTTGTAGACCACTCCGAGCGCGATCACGAGCGCGAACGAGTAGGTGAAGAAGCTCATCACCGCGAAGCTCTTCTTCGCCGTCTCCTCGAAGCTGCGGATCATCTCCGATCGCAGCCCGAGCCCCGCGACCGCAGGGGTCGCCTTCAGCTCGGCGTGAAGACTTCGATCGACGGCGGGGTCGAGCGCGGGCAGGGCCCCGGTCAGAGCCGGTCCCTCCCCGAGGAGCCGGTTCAGGGCGCCGATCTCGATGTACGCCCCCATCCCGAAGTAGGTCTCGATGGTCGCGACGACCGGGAGCTCCCGCACCGGCCGCGCTCCTTCCAGGACCTCGACCCGCACCCGGTCGCCGATGCGCACGGCGAGGATCTCCGCGAGCTTCTTGCTGAGGAGCAGGCCGTGGTGGGGGACATCGACCGGCCGAAGATCCGGGCCGAGGAGCTGACCGAGAGTCCGGCCTACGGTGAGGCCCTCGAGCGAGACACGTCGGTCCCGATGTCCGGAGCGGAGCCGGACGGCGACGTTCCGGTAGGGCTCGACGGTGAGGACTCCAGGGAGGTGCGCGATCTCCCCCGTGGCCTGCGAGCGGTTGCGAGGGTCGACCAAGCTGAGGGTCGCGTCCTCGCGGTGGACCTGTTGAAACTGGATGCCGATCCCGAAGTCCATCGAGTCCATCAGCGAGTTCCCGGTGACGAGCAGAGAGGTGCCGCAGGCGATGCCGAGCACCGACAGCCCCGACTTGAGAGGCTGCCGCAGGATGCTCCGCAGGACCATCCGTGCCGCCATCGGAAGGCGGCGCCCCCATCCCCAACGCTCCCAGAACACCTTGTGAAAGCTCGCGGGTGCGGGGGGACGCATCGCCTCGGCGGGGGGGATTCGCACTGCGCGGTGCACGGCCCGCACCGTGCCGAGGAACGCGGCGACGAGCGCCACGAGTGCGGCACTTCGCACGTGCACCGGGGCGACGGCGAGGTGGAGGTCGGGGAAGATGTAGAACTCCTTGTAGAGTTCGATCATGAACCCGCCCATCGCCCGACCGGCGAGGGTTCCGAGCCCCACTGCGAGTGCCACCAGCACGAGGACGAGTTTCATGAAGTGGATCCCGACCTGGAGGTGGGTGTAGCCGAACGCCTTGAGCACCGCGATCGCCTCGCGCTGTTGGGCGAGCAGTCGCGTGAGGAACATGTTGAGCAGGAAAGCGGCGACCCCGAGGAAGATCAGAGGCACGACCCGGCCCATCCTCCCGAGCTGCTTGAACTCGGACTCGAGGTACCAGTTCGAGAACTGATCCCTTTCGGTGTACGCGCCGAGCCCTCCGTACGGCGTGAGGATCCGATCGAATGCGGCGAGGACCGCGGGCCTGCTCGCCTCGCGATCGAACCGAGCGACGACATCATTGAACGCGCCGTCGAGATCGTAGGCGTGCTCGAGCGAGGTGCGGCGCATCCAGACGATCCCGTAGAGGCGATTGTCGGGGACGAGATTCCCGGGCTGGACCGCGTAGACGAACTCCGGCGACATCCCGGTCCCGACGATGCGGAGTTCTCGGTACCGCTCGTGGATCAGGGCGCGAATCGTGTCGCCGATCCCGAGGCCGTTCGCCTCGGCGAACACGCCGCTGACGACCACCTCGTCCTCGCGCCCCGGTTCGGGAAGTCGCCCGCTCTGGCTGAGGATCCGGTTCAAGCGCGGTTCCCCAGTTTCGGGGATGGAGACCAAGCGGCCGGTCACCAGCTCGGAGACTCCGGGGACGTCGAGGACGACCTGCGCGACGATCCGCGTCTCGAGCTCGCGCACCCCCGGCACTGCGGCGAGGCGATCGACGATCCGCTCCGGTCCGCGTACCAACGAGACGAAGAGGTCGGCGAAGCGGAAATCGGTGTAGTAGTGCGCCCTGGCTTCCAGGAGCGAGGAGAGGACGCTTCGATTCGTCACCCAGGTCGCGATTCCACTCGCGATCACCAAGCAGATCGCGAGCAGCGGCCCGCGCTGTTCCCAGAGCTCGCGGACCAGTTTGCGGTCGAGCGCGGAGATTCTCATGCCGGGCCCCGATCAGCCACAGCGCTCACCACGACAGCTCGCTCGGCGACTTGCGACTCTCGTTCTTGCGAACCTCCGCGATCCGGCCGTCGGCGATCTGCACGACTCGGTCGGACATGTCCGCGATCGAGCGATTGTGGGTGATCACCACCGTCGCGGTCCCGGTCTCGCGGTGGATCCGCTCGATCGCCTCGAGGACGGTGATGCCGGTCTGGATGTCGAGCGCTCCGGTCGGCTCGTCGCAGAGGAGGAGCTCGGGTCGCTTGGCGATCGCCCGAGCGATCGCGACCCGCTGCTGTTCCCCGCCGGAGAGTTGGCTCGGGAAGTGGTCGATCCGCTCGTCGAGACCGACCAGGGCGAGGGCTTCGTCGGGGGGAAAAGGGTTGTGGCTGATCTCGGTGACGAGCGCGACGTTTTCGCGCGCGGTCAGGCTCGGGATCAGATTGTAGAACTGGAAGACGAAACCGACATGTTCGCGCCGGTAGGTGGTGAGCTCTCGCTCCTGCGAGTCGGTCAGGTCCTGCCCGCGGTAACACACGCGCCCCGCGGTCGGCACGTCGAGGCCGCCGAGGATGTTCAGGAGTGTCGACTTGCCGCTCCCCGATGGACCGAGCAGCACTACGAGTTCCTGAGGGATCAGTTCGAAGTCGACGCCGCGCAGAGCATGCACCTCGACTTCACCCATCCGGTAGACCTTGGTGAGGCCGGTCGCGACGAGTAGCTCGGCGGTCATCGGGCCTCCAGGGCCAGCGGGGACTACGGCGCCACTATTCCATCGACGCGTTCTGCGGCCAGGAATTCCGGGCTCGGCCTCGCACCCCACTTCTTCCCCGGCCTGGTGGTGGATCGCAAGTCCATAGAAAGGAAGCACTTCCACCATTGTCCGAACTTCCCCGGTCACAACTCCCCACCACTCCGGGTTTCTCTGTGGCCCCGGGGTAGGAGCCGATCCCCCGCGGGGGGGACCCCCCGGGGCCGATCACGCCGCGGCGACCCTGCGGCCGAACGAAGGAGCTCGGCATGAAGATGCTGACCTGTCTCTTGCTGCTCGCCACTCTCTCCGTCGCGTCCTCTGCCAGTGCGCAAGGTCCGCCGTCCATCGATCTCTGCGAAGTGGACGTCGGCAACAACGAGGTCAACCTGGGTTGGACGAATCACGACTCGTACTTCCTGATCGACATCCAGGTCGAGAACGTGACGGTCGCGAGTCTCCCCGGGACCGCGACCTCCTACACGATCACGGGTTTCGCACCGGGCAACTACGTGATCTGTGTCGCGGGGATCGACGCCGCGGGTGCCGTCGTGCAGCCCCTCCACTGCTGCGACGCGTTCTTCCCGATCCCCGGACCGATCCCTGATTTGCTCTGCGAGGACGATCCCTCCGCGACGGGTGGAGGGGTTCTGCTCTCGTGGCCGAACGGCGGCTTCTACACCGCGATCGAGGTCCTGGACAACGGCGTCGTGATCGACACGATCTCCGGCACGAGCACTTCGTATCTCCTGACCGGTCTCGCTCCCGGGACCCACACCCTCTGCGTTCTCCCCTACGCCGGCGCGATGCAGATCGTGCCCGCCGCGTGCTGCCAGTACACGGTAGGGGCCGTGTCGCCGATCACCGCGTTCCTCTGCGACGTGATCCCGGGCACCAACAACATTCAACTCAACTGGACGACCACCGGCCCGATCGCGGCGATCCAGATCTACCTCGACGGCGTGGTCGTCGCGACCCTGCCCGCCGCCGACACCAGCTACCTCCTGATCGGCGTCGGACCGGGGACCCACACCGCGTGCGCTCGGGCCCTCAACGTCCTCGGCGCCCCGATCCCCCCGGACGCGTGCTGCCTGTTCACGATCGGCGGCGGGCCGGTCCCGATCGATCCGCTCTTCTGCGACCAGAGCGCCGCAGGGCCGAACGACATCTTCCTCTTTTGGACCAACGGGTCGCTCTACGACGCGATCGACGTGAGCCTGGACGGGGTGCTCGTCGCGACCCTCCCGGGCACCGCGACCAGCTTCCTGCTGAGCGGACTCACCCCCGGTGGCCATACCGTATGCGTGCGTGCGTTCTTCGCCGGTGCGGCGGTGATCCCGGACGCCTGCTGCGACTTCGTGGTCGGGGGCGTCGCCGGACCGATCGACTCTCTGAACTGCTTCGTGATCGCAGGGTCGACGAACGACGTGCAGCTCAACTGGACGAACGGTGGGGCGTACACGTCGATCCTCCTGGTCGTCGACGGCGTGCTCGCCGCGACCCTCCCCGGCAGCGCGACCAGCTTCGTGCTGACCGGGGTCACCCCCGGGAGCCACACGGCCTGCCTCCGTGCGCTCGTCGGCACTACGCCGATCTCCCCCGATGCCTGCTGCACCTTCGCGGTCGGCACGCCGATCCCGATCGACCCCCTCTTCTGCAGCCCACTCGCGACAGGTGCACCGAACGACCTCTTCCTGTCGTGGACGAACAACGGCGCCTACACCGCGATCGAGGTGTACCTCGACGGCGCGGTGGTGGCGAACCTGCCGGGGACCGCGACGAGCCACCTGATCACCGGCGTCGCCCCGGGCAGTCACGAGGCGTGTGTCCTCGCCTACGCCGGTGCGGCTCCGCTCCTCCCCGAGGCGTGCTGCCAGTTCGACATCGACGCGGTCGATCCGATCGCGGCGGTCCAGTGCGGTCCGGTCGCGGGTGCGCTCGGAATCTCGGTGACCTGGACGAACAGCGGCGCCTACACCTCGATCGAGATCGAACTCGACGGTGCGGTGGTCGCCACCCTGCCCGGCACTGCGACCAGCTACTTGCTCAGCCCGGCCGGCCCGGGGACCCACACCGTGTGTGTGATCCCGTACTCCGGACCGAGCATGATCGTCCCGGTGCCGTGCTGCACCTTCACGGTCGCGCAAGAGTTCCGCCGCGGCGACTCGAACGTGGATGCGCTCTACAACATCGCCGACGCGGTGTTCCTGCTCACCTTCCTCTTCTCGAACGGACCGGCGCCCCTCTGCGACGACTCCGGAGACGCGAACGACGACGGGCAGCTCAACATCGGTGACGCGGTGTATCTCCTCGGGAGCCTGTTCTCGAACGGACCTCTGCCGCCGGCGCCGCACCCGGCGTGCGGGTCGGACCCGACCGCGGACCCACTCGGCTGCGCCAGCTTCCCCCCCTGCCCGTAGCAGTCCGAACTGGGCCGCTTGGGCAAAGAGGGCGTGGCTACTGCGGGGAGGCCTTCGGGCCTCCCCGCTCTTTTGTGTGCCAGGCATGTTCGACGACTCATGGGTGAAAGTCCCTGACCAACCTGGTGGAGGTGAAGGTCTAGCGAAGCGCAAGGGCGCTCCCGTGAGGGAGGTCTGAAAGAAGCGTGG